>CAYVYH010000007.1:0-20593 GCA_964455155.1 uncultured Cytophagales bacterium
TCAGATAGTTAACAGCTGTACTCTTTCCTACGCCGGTGTTGCCCAAGACCAAGACTACTTCTTTGTCGGTGGCAGACGCCGCATTTTGTTCTCCCAACTTGGCACAGTAATTAATTAGTGAGATACTTTGGTTAGGGGTGAGTGATGCCCGAGGATTGTTAAGTTTGGTGTTCAGAATTTCCTGAGGATCGTCTTCCATGCCCGGCTGATGGGCCCGGCCGCAACTGCCTAATAATAAAACGCCTAAAAACAGTAACCATATGCCGTATAGAGATGGCTTAGGTGGTGAATAGCTTGCATACATATGCCATTGAGTTGGTGCTCCTCATTTGTCCTGTGTTAGTGAACATTAACTCAATAATCCAGTATAATGCGCAAATATACACCATAAATTATCTAGGTTTTTCCCGATTCCTTCCAAAATAGCACTCCGGGATTCCTGGGACATCTCTTGAATACGCTGTTGTTCGTCTTCGTTCATGCCCACTGGTCGCATAATACTTGCCAGCCGGCTCATCATAGGAGGTGGGAGTGACGCCTTGTGGGCAGGCGGGGACTTCAACTTGCTGCTGAGAGCAATAGTTGGTTATTTTTTCGTCTTGTTGTTGGGGGCATTAGCCTTGCTAGAGCCTTGTAGATAAGAGCACGTACACCAGAGATCGTCAACACGCGCGGCCGGGTGGTGAGGATCGACAAGACAAGCACACACAGCCCCCTCAATACGCCTGAGCAAAGACTACGCGTTGCCGCGAAGGCTTGCCTGTATACATACAAGTCCCTGTCTCTGGAGAGGTATCTAAGGGGATACAACGAATAGTGGCTTTAGTTTCTACCTGAATCTTCTTTTCTGTCTCAGTAGTTCCGTCCCAATGCGCTAAAACAAACCCCCCTTTCTGGGCTATCACCGTTTTAAACGCCTCATAAGTGTTTACAGAAGTAGTATGAGCCTCCTTAAAGTCAACTGCACGTTGATAGAGATAGTTCTGGATGTCTACAAGCAACTTTTGGACGGTGGCTACAACGTTGTCCACACCAATCGTCATCTTCGCTTTAGTATCCCTTCTAGCTAACTCCACCGTATGATTCACAAGGTCTCTAGGCCCTATAGCCATACGCAATGGCACACCCTGAAGTTCATATTCAGCAAATTTCCATCCTGGCTTATGCGTGTCTCGGTCGTCTAGCTTGACAGCTACTCCTTGAGCTGTGAGTGCTGCACGAAGGGTAATAGCCTGCTGTACGACCGACTCTCGCTCTGCTTCACCTTTATAGACGGGGATAATGACCACCTGGATAGGGGCCAGCCGAGGCGGTAATACTAGGCCCTCGTCATCTGAGTGGGTCATAACCAACGCACCAATTAACCGCGTAGTAACCCCCCATGAAGTACCCCAAACATGGTCTAACTGACCCGCTTGGTTGGTAAAGGTAACTCCAAATGCCTGGGCAAACTTTTGGCCCAAGAAATGTGATGTACCTGCTTGCAACGCTTTGCCATCTTGCATCAGCGCCTCTATGGTATATGTTTCCTCAGCCCCTGCAAAACGCTCATGCTCCGTTTTGATGCCCCTGAGCAAGGGCAGTGCCATGTAATCACGCACAAATTGATCGTAGACATGAAGCATCTGGAGAGCTTCTTGTTCCGCTTCTACTCGCGTAGCATGAGCCGTGTGCCCCTCCTGCCACAACACCTCTGCCGTGCGTAAAAAAAGTCGTGGACGCATTTCCCAACGCATCATGTTGCTCCACTGATTGATGAGTAAAGGCAGATCTCGGTACGACTTGATCCAGTTTTTATAGGTATGCCAAATGATGGTTTCTGAGGTAGGACGGATAATCAACTCTTCCTCGAGTTGGGCCTCGGGGTCTACCACCACCCCTTGTTTATCGCCCGCTTTTTTTAATCGATAATGTGTCACAACTGCACATTCTTTAGCGAATCCCTCTATATGCTCTGCCTCACGACTTAGGTAAGACTTAGGAATTAGTAGCGGGAAGTAGGCGTTTTCATGACCCGTAGCTTTGAAAGCTTTATCCAGGATAGCCTGCATCTTTTCCCAGATGGCAAAGCCATAAGGCTTAATGATCATGCAACCGCGTACGGAGGAATTTTCAGCCAATCCTGCTCTTTTGACCAACTCGTTATACCAAGCTGCAAAGTCTTCTGTTCTCTTAGGTAATTTCTGGGCCATGGGGAGGAAATATTTTTCTGAAATCCTATGCTAGTCACCGATAGACGACTGGAGGCTATGCATGGTCAACCGCACGATGCTGGTACCAACAGACAACTAAATTAGGTAAAGTGCGTGAGAATGTATTGCTAAGGCAAAAGCTTCGGCGACGTAGCAATACGAGAAGTATTCCGGTCTGCAATATTAATACGGGCATACGTGCTTGATGCACTTGTGGATTGACTCACGCATGTAATAACTGCCAGATCTTGTCTTTTAGTAAGTCAATACCCTGACCGGTGATGGAAGAAATCAGTGTGTAGCCCACTTTGCTAGGTAGATTAGATACAATGGCCCTTTCATCTTTTTTGTCCAGCAAATCTGTCTTAGAGAGGACCAGCAACCTTGGCTTGTCCAACAACTCGGGATCATGTGCCCGCAGTTCCTGGACCAGGGTGTCGTACGTCTGACGGATGTCAGGGCTATCTGCAGCAATGACAAACAGCAACACTGCATTACGCTCAATGTGCCTCAAAAAGCGGGTTCCCAAACCTCTGCCTTTCGCCGCCCCTTCAATGATGCCGGGAATGTCTGCCATGACAAAAGATTGCTTGTCTCGACACGCTACAATACCGAGTTGTGGCACCAGTGTAGTGAAAGGATAGTCTGCAACCTTGGGCTTGGCGGCAGAGACCACGGACAACAAAGTGGATTTACCAGCATTAGGCAGGCCCACCAAGCCTACATCTGCAAGCAGTTTTAGTTCTAAGACTACCCAGCCTTCAATCCCTGGCTCGCCAGGCTGCGCATAGCGCGGAGTTTGTTGGGTAGCTGATTTGAAGTGAACATTACCCAGCCCCCCTCGACCGCCTTGCATCAATATTTTCTGCGTCCCCTCTTGGATTATTTCCAGTAATACTTGACCCGTGGCCCCATCTTTGGCCACAGTACCTAAGGGCACCTGGAGGACGACGTCAGCACCTGTAGCACCAAACCGACACCCTCCTGCTCCTGATTGACCGTGTGCTGCTGTCACATGCTTTCTGTATCGTAGATGCAGTAGGGTAGACAGCTGGGAACTGCCTTGTAGGATGATATGCCCCCCACGACCACCATCGCCACCATCAGGTCCTCCTTTGGGGACTGATTTTTCCCTTCTGAAATGCACAGCGCCTGCTCCCCCTTTCCCAGCACGGGCATATAGCTTTACATGATCAATGAAATTCGACGTGGACACGGTCTTTTCTTATTTTAAGGCTGGCACGACCGATAATTCCCCCATCGCAGCTACGATGCGTTCAAAGATTGTATCCACCGCTCCTACCCCACATACCTTAACTAGTTTGCGCTGTCGGGCATAATATTCGGCCACAGGCAAGGTGGTATCGTGGTATATCCGCATTCTTGTAGCAATTTTTTCTTCGTCTTGGTCATCAGCACGACCTGCTATCCCGGCTCTGAATTTAATTCTTTGAATAAGCTCTTCTTCGGGCACTTCCAAAAACACCACGACGTCAATATGCATGCCATAGCGTGCCAGCTTCTCTTCTAAAGCCTTTGCTTGGGTAGCTGTTCTTGGAAAGCCATCGAACAGGAATCCGTCTCCATGATTCTTGGCTGCCAGTTGTGCTTCGACGATATCGATCACGAGGGCATCGGGTGCCAACTTTCCTCCGTTGATATATTCGGCTACTTGCTGCCCTAAAGCTGTTTTTTGGTTGATTTGATCACGTAACAAATCACCAGGTGCAATGTGCACGAGTTGGTATGTTCGGATAAGTTCTTTGCTTTGAGTTCCCTTACCAGCCCCTGGAGGGCCGAACAGTGCTATGTTGGTCATCTTTTATTTTTTTCCAGCTTTTTATTATAAGTGTGTATCCTGCTACTCTTGTACCCCAAAACACGGATAGTGAGTGTCAAATACCCTATTCATGCATCATACGATGGTCTTAAACCCCGTGTAGGGGTGTAAGATAGGTGGGATGCTAATGCCGCCAGCTGTCTGGTTATTTTCGAGCAATGCGGCCACGATTCTAGGCAATGCAAGGGCACTGCCGTTCAGCGTGTGGAGCAACTGCGTCTTATGATGCTTATCTCTATAACGGAGCTGCATACGGTGCGTTTGGTAAGTCTCAAAATTACTAATAGAACTGACTTCGAGCCAACGCTGCTGCCCAACCGCCCACACCTCTAAGTCATACGTAAACGCAGCAGTAAAGCCCAGATCGCCACCACAAAGTTTGAGCACTCGATAGGGCAATTCGAGCTTTTCAAGTAAGTACCGCACATAGGCACACATCTCTTGTAACGCCCCATAGGACTTTTCAGGAAGAGCAATCTGTACCAATTCTACTTTATCGAATTGGTGTAGCCGGTTGAGTCCTCTTACATGAGTTCCCCAAGAGCCAGCCTCTCGTCTAAAACAGGGGGTATATGCTACATTTTTGATGGGCAAAACTTCCTGAGAAAGAATATCACCCCGGTACAAGTTAGTCAAAGGCACTTCAGCAGTTGGAATCAAGTAAAGCGCCGTGTCTTTCAACTGGTACATCTGCCCTTCTTTATCGGGTAGCTGTCCAGTACCATAAGCTGAGGCCTCATGAACCACAACGGGAGGCTGTATCTCCTCATAGCCTGCGTGCCGGGCTTCATCCAGGAAAAAATTGACGAGGGCCCTTTGGAGCCTAGCACCTTGGCCTTTATAAACGGGAAAACCTGCCCCCGTAATTTTATTACCCAATTCAAAGT
The DNA here is from genome assembly GCA_964455155.1 of uncultured Cytophagales bacterium. Lineage (GTDB taxonomy): Bacteria > Bacteroidota > Bacteroidia > Cytophagales > Amoebophilaceae > UBA8403. Next base: position 4,920 of record CAYVYH010000007.1, read on the forward strand.
CAACAAGATCATATCGCCGAGCCAGCTCCCAGTGGGGCAGCTGCGCAGCATCATTAACAGGGACTTGACTACTTTGGTAGACGAGTTCATTGTCTGCCGAGTTTTTCCCTTCAGGGACTTCTGCGCTAGGCAAATTAGGCAACTCGTACAGAGCATGTTGCAATGCCTTCTCGTGAGCTTGCAGCTGTGGCACCAGCGCCTTCATAGCTAGTTTGAGTGTAGTAGTTTGTTCCCTGACCAAGGCTGCTTCCTCTCTTTTGCCCTGCTGCATAAGCTGGCCTATCTGCTTGGTAAGCAGATTTAATTGCGCAGCGGTACTGTCTACGGACAACTGAGCAGCCTTACGTTGTTGGTCAAGGACCAATAGTCTTTCGATGGCTTCGGCGGCGTTGTTGAAATGCCTTTTCTGCAGTCTTTGAATGACAAGGGCTTTACTAGCTCTGATGTCATGGATATCAAGCATAATCTTCTATAAAATTGATGTGATGCGCCAGGAAGTATCAACGAAATAGGCTGCCTGCCACTAACTAGCAGTCACAAAGTAAGCCATTTTTGTACATGTGGCTTAGGACTCATCAGATCCAACACATTTTTTATCATCTAATAAGTGTGCATCAAACTTGACAATGGTGCGTCGTTGCCCTATCATTGTTCATTCTAAAAGGCAAGAGCAGAAATGCTGCCTCTCTGCGTTGATATCCTCAACACTACCTGATAGCAACACTTTTGAATGGCATTACTGTGCGCGTATGGCTAGCCGCTTGGCTCGTTCGTCATTTATTATTTCTGTTACTTAACTACACAAAGACAACCCATGTATAACATTGAAGAACTAGATCTTCGGCTGCTTTCTGAGCTGAAAGAGATTGCAGCAACTTTACAGGTGAGCAATTATAACCACCTGTCTAAGCAGGAGCTGATTTATAAAATACTCGACCAACAAGCCATTCTCCCTGAAACAGCCCTCCCGACCCCAAAGGTGACTCTATCAACAGAACCTAGTACACGAGAGGCTGCGAAGATGACTACGAGCAAGCCCCCAATATTAAAGCCCCCAATATTAAAGAAAGAGAATATCCTACCAGGTAGTGGTAATGAGACAGCCGGCACGACTTTGCCTGAGAGAACGAACATAGGAAAACCAAAAGAACCGAAGAAAGAGGGAAATAAACCCAGAAAAGAAGGGGGGAATGATATGAGCCTCAACAGTGTTATTGACAGTGAGGGTGTATTAGAAATAATGCAAGATGGCTATGGGTTTCTGCGCTCCTCAGATTACCACTATTTGACCAGTCCAGATGACACGTATGTCTCTCCTTCACAGATCAAATTATTTGGATTGAAGACAGGCGACACGGTGAAAGGACAAATCAGACCACCTAAAGAGGGGGAGAAATATTTTGCGTTGCTTAAAGTGATTTCTGTAAACGGAAGGACCACAGAAGAGGTGCGGGACAGAATCGCGTTTGAGCACTTAACTCCCGTATTCCCAGATGAAAAACTAGAGCTTACCAATGGTCCCTCTCAATACTCTACAAGAATCTTAAGCCTTTTTGCACCCATTGGAAAAGGACAACGTGGTATGCTAGTGGCTCCTCCCAAAACCGGGAAGACCGTGCTACTCAAAGAAATTGCCAATGCCATTGCCAAAAATCATCCGGAGGTGTACCTCATCATTTTACTCATTGGAGAGCGACCCGAAGAAGTGACAGACATGGCCCGTAGTGTGGAGGCAGAAGTAGTGGCTTCTACCTTTGATGAACAACCAGAACGCCACACCAGGGTAGCCAACATGGTACTGGAGAAAGCAAAGCGAATGGTGGAGTGTGGCCATGATGTAGTCATTCTTTTAGACTCTATTACACGTCTGGCTCGTGCTTACAATACAGTCATCCCTTCCTCAGGAAAAATATTATCAGGTGGAGTAGACGCCAATGCATTACACAAACCCAAAAGATTCTTTGGGGCGGCGCGTAATGTAGAAAATGGCGGTTCCTTGACTATTTTAGCCACTGCACTCATTGAGACAGGCTCCAAGATGGATGAGGTGATTTTTGAGGAGTTTAAAGGCACTGGCAACATGGAGCTACAACTAGATCGCAAATTGGCCAACCGACGTATCTATCCCGCCATTGATATTCCTTCTTCTGGGACGCGTCGTGAAGATCTGCTACTCACAAAAGAAGCGTTGGCACGTGTGTGGATCTTACGCAAGTTCATGGCAGATATGACTCCCAACGAGGCTATGGATTTCTTGCTCGATCGGATGAAAGGTACCCGCAACAACGAGGAGTTTTTGCTCTCTATGAATGATTAGCCAAAAGTCGGTCGCATCACTGAAATGTCTAGCAGATACTTTAGCATGCTATTTATGAAAGGGGATCCCAGTTATTGTTATTTAGGGTGATGTGGCATGTTTTTCGCGGCGAAGTGGGCGTGTTGCGCTGATATGCTTGAATGCCTTGGTACATTCCCTCGTACATGGCAGCAATGAATGCATTTTTCGTAAAGCTTTTTTTTGAATAATCGGCGTCAGCGAATATCTCAGTGGAAATAGCCGGTAGAACAAGATGGTCTGCATGATGCGTAGCTCTCTTCAGGATGTTGTAGTACAATTTTTTTACCTGATCCTGAGCTGTGGAGAGCACGATGGTTGCACTAGCTCTGGGGCCTATAGCATGGTAGATCTCTCCTATTTTTAGACTAGGATTGACTATCACGGTTGCCATTTCGTTGTTATCGAAGAGAGGCCCCACATCTGATATAGCATACTCGCCTACTTTTGCCTGCTGTCCAGGTATCATGGGTATATCCCGGGATATAGAGCCCCGCGTGCTAGGCAGAGTAGACGGCAACCTCAACCCTATCCACTTGTCATGATCATAGTAGGTACTGACATGGTTGCTTAACGCACCATTGAGCCCGCCGCCGCCAAAGGAGATACGCTCATTGCTAGCGTTAACCACGATGATACTTTTATCATCAGAGATCCCGAACTGCTCGTATAAAGAAACGTTGGGTACAATGCTCACGGCAGCTCTGGAGACGGTGCTACCTGGGTTCTGAAACCACTGCCTAAATTCAGCGCTGAGATATTCCTTAATAGGAAGCTCTTGTTGCAGAGGAATATCTGAACCAGTGTCATATGGCTTGTTGTCGCATGAACAGTGGGTCATGATAGCAAGTAGACAACACAACAAAGCACCATACCGCGTTGCTCTCATACCACGACACTGCGCTAACATATTGATGACAGCATGCAAGTCGACCGGCATAGGTGGTATTGTTTTCGATGTTACAGACCTAGTAAGGGCAGGAGGATGACTTAGAAAACACTTATCTCCCGATGCCTGGGCAATGGATACCTTGTAGTAATCTCAATACTTGTAAATCCCAGGAGAAAGTACGCATATTCGCTTGAAAACTAAACTAACTTCTCTTGCAAAGCCCCCACCAAGAAGCACCTATTGTCGCTTTGGCTACACCACCCGGTAGCAGCGCCATTGCAATCATCCGACTCTCTGGTGCGGGTGTGATCGAACTTACCAATCAGGTTTTTAGAGGCAAGGACCTGACACAGCAAGCCTCTCATACCGTTCATTTTGGCACCATCTATGACCAGAAGGAGATACTAGACGAAGTACTGGTCTCTATCTTCAGAACACCCAAGTCTTTTACCCGAGAAGATACCGTAGAAATATCCTGTCATGGCTCTGGCTTCATTGTACAGCGCATCATACAGCTGTTGATACTGCGTGGAGCGCGTCTAGCAAAGCCGGGAGAATTTACACTACGCGCTTTCTTGAATGGCAAACTGGATTTGGCACAAGCAGAGGCGGTAGCCGACCTTATCGCCGCTGACTCGTCCGCAGCACACCGCACAGCCCTGCAGCAAATGAGAGGTGGGTTTTCCTACAAAATCGAACAACTTCGAGAAAAACTGGTTCACTTCGCCTCTATGTTGGAGTTAGAGTTGGACTTTTCGGAAGAAGACGTTGCCTTTGCTGACAGAGATGCCTTAAAAAGACTTGTCCAAGAACTTTTATCACCCATGGTGCAACTCATACAAAGCTTTGCACTCGGCAATGTTATCAAGAACGGCGTCACTACCGTGATTGCTGGCAAGCCCAACGTCGGTAAGTCCACTTTGCTCAATGCGCTGCTCAACGAAGAGAGAGCTATCGTCTCTAACATCCCTGGTACCACACGTGACTTGATTGAAGCTGAGCTTAACATCGAAGGTGTGCATTTTAGATTCATAGATACTGCCGGGCTACGCAGTAAGACAGCCGACACGATAGAGGCCATAGGCATCGCCAAGACCAAAGAACAACTCCAAAAAGCCACTCTTATCATCTATCTCTTTGACCTGGCCACTGAGACGTTATCTGATATCCGGAAGACGGTCCGGCGGCTCGAGTCATCGGCCGTTCCTTACGTCAAAGTGGGGAACAAAATAGATATTGCACCTCCTGATTTGTTAGCAATATTGCAGCGAGAGGATTTCGTACTCATCTCGGCTGCGCAACAACAAAACGTGCCCCTACTCAAATCACGGCTTCTAGCGTGTGTGACACTAGACCAATTGCCAAAGACAGATACCATTGTAGTCAATGCCCGGCATCATGAGCGTTTGACCAAAAGCAAAGAGGCCTTAGAGGATGTATTACAGGGCATAACGAGCAACATCACCCATGAACTGCTGGCACAAGACGTCCGTAGAGCGCTCCATCATTTGGGGGAAATTACAGGAAAAGTAATCACAGAGGAACTGTTGGATAACCTTTTTTCTAAGTTTTGCATCGGCAAGTAGTACAACAATGCTTACCAATCGCTTTTGTTTTTCCGTAGCAACCTTTATATTTGGCCGCTTATTAGGAACCATTCTACAGGTTATCTCTCCCCCATGGAAAATATAATGCCTTTAAAGGCACTACTAAGTTCCCCCAAGCGCATCATTATCACCTTACACCAGCGTCCTGATGCGGATGCCTTAGGGACTGGATTAGGGTTAGCTGCTCTGCTCAAAAAGTACCAGCACCAAGTACACGTGATCGCACCCACAGCATACCCAGCCTTTCTTGACTGGCTACCAGGTGCATCCGAGGTAATCGTCTTTGCTCAGGGGCAACAGGAAAAATCTCTTGAGCTCTTGAACAAGGCTGATGTCATATTCTATGTGGATTTTCCCACGCTGAATCGGCTTCACGAAATGGAACCAGCAGTCAAGAATACCGCTGCCACCAAGGTGGTCATAGACCACCATCCGACGACAGAAGTATTTGGCGATCTGGTTTTTCGAGAGCCGAAAGCGGCGGCGGCAGCCGAACTCTTGTATGAGCTCATAGAAGCGTTAGATGCACAGGCACTGGTCGATCGAGAAATTGCCGAGTGTCTCTATGCCGGTATCATGACCGATACGGGTTCGTTCAAAAATCCTAATACCACGCCCAGAACACACAACGTAGCAGCCAAATTGCTGCATCACGGCGCAGACGCAACCAAAGTGAGTAGGCTGGTCTATGAAAGCAATTCTTTGAATAAGCTCGCGTTTCTGGGCTTTGCCTTGAGCCATCGATTAGTAGTACTTCAGGAATACAACACTGCCTATTTTTTCATTAGAAGGGAAGATTATGAGAAGTACCACTTGCAAACAGGTGATACGGAAGGGCTTGTTAATCAAGCACTCTCAGTACGCGGTATTGTGTTAGCTGCTGTCATCAAGGAAAAAAAAGACGCCGTACGCCTTTCCCTAAGATCTGCAGGGGAAGTGCCTGTGAACCTATGGGCTCAAGAGTACTTTGAAGGAGGTGGGCACAAGAACGCTGCGGGTGGTATATCTCACCTCACGCTAGAAGAAACAATAGCTAAATTTGAAAGCCTAGTCAAAGCCAAGAAGGAAGTGTTAAACCCCAGCTTATGAAGTATAAAAGACGGCTATCCTATCTTGCAGCACTGATTGGCCTTCTTGTTATCACCGCTCTTGCACTTTCACTTAGAAACTACTACCGCGGCTCTTTCACAGAGACTGCCACAGGACTTCAGTACCAAGTAATCAGGGAAGGCAAAGGTCCCTGCCCTCAAGAAGGGGATATGCTCCTGCTCGACGTGTGTTACAAAACTGAGAAAGGAGTTGTGCTATTCAGCACCGCCGATCAGGAATTTCCCATGGCATTACCATACTCTGAGAGTACCGTCAACACAGACGGTGGCTTCCTGGAAGCTATCGGTATGCTTCAAAAGGGAAGTAGCATCGTGTGTAAATTAGACATAGAAAAGGTACTGGGTGGTAACCTGGAGTACATAACCGCTCAGTATGGATTGAAGAAAAACGAGAAAATATTTTTGCACCTCCAGCTACAAGATATCATGCCAGAAGAGACGTATAAAAAGTGGGAAACTGAACAAATCGCTATGCTACAAAAAAGGAATCAAGAGAAAGCCGCGCAGCAACTCAAAGCAGATGCTGAAGTCATTGTCAACTACCTAAAAAGAAATAACATTGAGGCCCGGTCTACCGATTCGGGGTTGTACTACGTCATCGATACCCCTGGCCAGGGCGCACAGCCCAAGCCAGGAGACAGGGTCAAGGTGAATTATACGGGGAGGCTTCTAGATGGCAAGGTATTTGACACGAGCCTGGCAGATATAGCCAAACAGCATGGCATGTATGACCCAGAAAGAGCTTACGAAGCCATAGCGTTTCAGTTGGGTGTAGGGCAAGTTATCAGAGGATGGGACGAAGGCATTATGTGCCTGCGCCAAGGAGCAAAAGCACGCCTATTCATCCCCTCTACTTTGGCTTACGGAAGTCGAAGTGTAGGCAATGGTTTAATTCCGGCCAATGCTATCCTCATGTTCGATGTAGTCCTCATGGATATTCAGGGATAATACAGCAGGTTTTATAAACTGGGAAAGAGGGAGGACGCCTGTTTTTTTGCTGTTGTATGTCTCTTTGGAGATTACGAGAGACCGCGTGACGACCGAGCCGGGCGTAAGATCTAGACAGACGAAAAAAGAGGAAAGAAAAAAAGAAGAAGTGGTGATGAGTGGACTTGAACCACCGACTCACGGATTTTCAGTCCGATGCTCTACCAACTGAGCTACATCACCGTATACACGTACGACAACAAGTTATACAAATCTAGAGAATTAACCTTTTTACCGCAACCAAAAGTGTCGAGGATATAATGCGTTAGTCCCGTGCGCGCTTTAGGTCCAAATGGTTAGAAAATATAGTAGATTGCGCATGCAGTATTAAGCAACCAAGCACTACCAGGTTATGTACATTCCCTTTCATCAACTATCCGGCGAAGCACACGTCTGGGTCTACCAAGCCAGCCGCCCCTTTGGGCAAGAAGAGAAGGCCACGGTCCTGCAAAAAGTCCAGGAGTTCTTAGAGCAGTGGGCCTCACATGGCCGCCCCCTGCAATGTAGCGCGGAGATACTGTATGATCAATTTCTTATCCTGGCTGTGGACGAGAGCTTTCAAAGTGCCACAGGGTGTGCTGTAGATGCTTCTGTACAGTTTATTCGTACACTAGAGCAGATCTTTCAGGTAGACTTGCTAGACAGAGCCCATGTCGCTTTTAGACAAAGTGGGGATAATTTTTTAGTTCCATTGAGCCAGCTCAAAGATAGCATACAGCAAGGGGCTATCTCAGAAGACATGCTCACCTTCGACAACACCATCACTAAAAAGACAGAAATAGTAGATAAGTGGTTGGTTCGTGCCGGAGAATCTTGGCTCGGTAAGTACTTTCCTAAGTAGCAATGCTAGCCCACGCCCTGCGTGTACGTGATAAGGCGAGATTTAACTTGATTCCTGTTCCTCTGCGCTTTGTAAGCCGGCCACACCACCCGATACAATGAACTTCATAACCTCCGTACTGGCAATGTCTAAAGGGGTGACGGCATCCTTGGGGAGAATAAATAAGTCACCTGAGAAATTGTAAGAATGCGGGACGTATACCGCGATACTTCCCGGTAAGTTGATGGCTTTTAGCTCTCTCTGTGTCACAAAACCCAGTTTTTTCAGCTCCGCCTCCTTGTTGATTACTACCAATACAGGCTTATCAAATCTCCTTTTATTGCCCACAAAGGCAGAGGTTAACTCCTTGAGAGAAGAATAAACGGTACTGACCAGTGGTAGCCTAGTAATCAAGCTTTCCGTAAGGTCGAAGGCAGACCTGACCAGCAGGGTAGAACCCAAATAACCAAGAAAAGTGATAGAGGTCAGCAAAATAGCAATTCCCAAGCCCGGAATCTTAATTTTTATCAACCCGTCGATAAAATGCAAGGCGAGCAGAATAAGATAGGCCGTCAGTACAAAGGGGACTACTAACAACAACCCCCGCATGAAATATCCAAGCAGATCACGCAACAGTTCCTTATTGAGTTGCATAATGGCAGCTGTTTTGCTTAGAATTTAGTGCATATAAAAATATTCTACAACTCACCCGCACCTTTTAGGGATCGAGATACATCAAGCGAAAGCTTACGAATGTACCCCTTGTACCCCACGTGCCCCCAGAAAAAGAAACACACATGCAGCGACAGTAAAGAGGTGTAGGCCCCATAGAGGCATAGCTATGACGATGTCGTCTTTTTAGGATACTTGGAGAAGGCGGCAATGACCAATGCAAATGCAAAGCCCAGCAGCACAGTACTAACTAGGATACCGATCGCCAAAACCTCTGGTGGCATGCGCTGTATAGTCTGCACTACTTCTTCAACAGAAGCTTCCTCTATACCTTTCTGCCGCAACGACTCTTGTACACTCTGGGCTAGTTGTGATATCAGGGAAGCATCTACCAATTTGGTATACAGGTAAATAGGGCATGCGTTCACCAGGCCTACAAATGCGACACTAATGAGCCCCAACTTAACGCCCTGCTGGTAAGTCATCAAACCATGATTGGCTTCCTTATAGCAATAATGCCCAAAGTAAATCCCCAATACGAGCACCACATAGTATAGGTTATTCCATGATAAGCGCTGCAGTCCCATCAACGAAATGACTAGTCCACAGGCAATAAACCCTAGCACAATAATAAGCCCACTCTTGATGCCAATACGCCACATATCTTTTGTAATGATGTGCTAAAACTGCTTGTAGATGGTACCTTCAAGTTCTCACGATACCTGATCACGCCGCATAGTTCTTTCTACCTCTCTTTCCTTCATACTCTGTCGCTTGTCATGGAGCTTTTTCCCTTTGGACAAGGCAATCTGCAGTTTAGCTAACCCTCGCTCATTGATAAAGAGCCGGACAGGAATAATTGTCAGTCCTTTTTCCTTGTTACGTAGGAGCTTTTTGAGCTCTCTTTTATTCAAAAGGAGTTTTCGTTCCCTATTTTCAACATGGTTATAGATATTACCCTGTTCGTACGCCGCAATGTGCATACCCTTAACCCAAAGTGCTCTTTCAGCAAAGTAGCAATAGGACTCCTGTAGGCTCACCTTTCCAACTCTGATAGATTTAATCTCTGTGCCAGTCAAGACCATCCCTGCCGTATACTGATCTAGGAACGTATACTCAAAACTCGCCCGCTTGTTTTTAATGACGATGCTCTTTGCTGCTTTCTTGCCCTGTATGGCCATCATATGGAGTGACTGTGTCGACAGATAAGCCAGAAACGTACAAACAAGTCGGCTTCTTTTAACTAAGAAATAGGCTACACAGACTTCCCACCGTGCACTGTATCCTTGACAGCAAGTGCCGACACCAACATCAGCAGTTGGCGGGCGGCAATTTACCATGCAAAGAGGCATCCTACAAAGGCATCCTGGGTCTAGCAGTTGCTTTAAAGTTGCAAAAGTCACCCGATAGGTATTGGTAATGGGCTGTGATAGCAATCATGGCTGCGTTATCCGTACAATAGGCCAACTGTGGGATAAACACTGCCCACCCCTCCTGTCTGGCCAAATGCTGTAACCGACTTCTTAGACCCGAATTAGCGGCCACACCACCTGCTATGGCAATGGTTGTAATGCCTGTTTGGGAGACAGCTTTCTTGAGTTTATCGAGAAGCATGCCGATCAGAGTAGCCTGAATACTCGCACAAAGATCATTTCGGTGTTTAGCCACAAACTGGACGTCCTTTTTTTGGCGTTCGTTGAGCAAATGGAGGAAGGCCGTTTTGATACCACTAAAAGAAAAGTTGAGGTGAGGCATGTTGGTGGCTGGGAATTGAAACCTGTGTGGATCGCCCTGTTGTGCGTAACGATCAATGAGTGCCCCTCCAGGATAAGGAAGACCCATGAGTTTGCCTATCTTGTCGAACGCTTCTCCTATGGCGTCATCTTGTGTTTCCCCAATGATCTCCATACACATGTGGTCCTTAGCCAGGATGAGCTGAGTGTGCCCACCACTTACGTTTAAACCGAGTAGCGGGAAAGTAGGATAAGGCGCTTCTATAAAATTGGACAAAATATGAGCACGCATATGATGCACGGCGATGATCGGAATATCCAGCGAAAAAGCAACAGCTTTGGCAAAGGAGGCGCCTACCAGCAATGCGCCTAGTAGCCCTGGTCCTTGCGTGAAAGCAACCGCATCTAGCCCAGGAAGGGTAGTGTTGGCTTCTTTCATCGCTTGCTCAACTACAGTAATAAGGTGCTGTTGATGTGCACGAGCAGCCAACTCAGGGACGATACCCCCGTATTGTGCATGCACTGCTTGGGTAGCCACTACGTTGCTTACTATCTTGCCGCCACAAATAATCGCTGCTGCAGTCTCATCACACGAGGTCTCAATCGCCAATATAACCGAATTATTCCCTTGCATTGGACATGCTTAAACAGAGCACGAAGCTAATCAAAAAAAACATAGGCAGCCTTTTAAAATGGCTCTTGGCGATTACGCTCGGCCTATTCATGAGTACCCTGATCGTACTGCAGTTTCCCTATGTTCAGAACCACTTGTTTGACAAACTGCTACAGCGCCTCAGTCATACCACTCAGTTTGCCGTCACACACCAACACTTTCAACTCAATTGGCTACACCATGCCTCACTTACTGGACTCACCATCAAAGATCCCCAAGACAACACGATGCTAGCGGTAGACCAACTAACAATCAGGGTAAATCCTCTTCAACTACTGATGGGTAGGCGCATAACGCTGAAAAATATTCGTATCCAAGGCGCCCGAGTACGTCTACACAGAAAAGACGATGAATCGTGCTATAACATACAGGTCTTACTACAGCGGCTAGCAGGTACCACAGCATCGGCATCTACAACCCGGCAGCCTGTACCGGTTGTCATTGAAAGTGTGTATTTGCAAGACACATCATTTTCTATTGATAACCAAAAAACTGCGCTGCTACAAGGTGTATTCGATCCTCAACATTGTACTATTCATCAAATCAGTGCCGAACTAGCCAACCTAAAAGTCCACGAAAACACGTTGAGGGTAGACATTCGTCATTTTACAGGTAAACATGCTGATGGGCCACTACAGATCAACCATTTCAGCACTTCTCTGGTTGTGGCTCCAGATAACATACAATGCCGAGGGCTGCAGCTGCGCACAGAAGATAGTACGCTAGAGGGAAGTTGCACCCTTATTGATGACCGCTCTCTACCTTCAGCAGCGTTGATCGATCGTGTGTACATGACAGCACACCTCAGCAGTGCTGTCATTGCTGCTCAAGAGCTTGCTGTCTTGGTCCCTTACTTCAAGCAACACAATACTTCTTATCACCTGAGTGGCGTGTTGGATGGCAAACTCAATGATTTTCACATCAAGGATTTGCAGCTGGGGTTTGGCGAACAAGGAAGTTACTTGCAGAGCTGTCTAAGCCTGCAAGGATTGCCTCATGTGCCTAAAGTTCTATTTAACCTAGACTTGGAAAAGAGTGTTCTGTATACCCAAGATCTACGTCCTTATCTAGACGCCCATACCTGCCAACTGCTAGAGAAGTTTAATTGTATGCAAGTGAAGGGGCGTTTCTGTGGCATGTCAACTGATTTTGTGGCCCAAGCCATCTTTGACACAGACTTAGGCAAGTTGACTACTGACCTGGCATTCCAGATAGATACTGCTTCTAAACGTACTACTTACAAGGGTACCGTTGTTACCAGTGATTTTGAGTTAGGCACATGGCTAGATCATACGGTTGTGCAGCAACTATCCATGCAGGGACAGATAGATGGAGAGGGCTTCAACTTGGCTACCGCACACTTCCAATTAAAAGCCGACATTCATCGGCTTAGTTTCAAGAACTATACCTACAAAAATATCCGGGCACATGGGCACTTTGCTCGATCACTCTTTCAAGGCAAGCTTATTGTTGATGATCCCCATCTGCAGTTCCAGGCTAATGTAGCCATTGACCTGAACCGAAATGCAGAAAACATTGCCATCAACGGGATTGTAGACAGGGCTTGCCTACAGGCACTACACCTAACTGAACGTAGTGCTACCCTTAGCACGCAATTGTCTGTTGCCATGCAGGGCCTATCATTAGACACCATTAGCGTAGATGCTCAATTGCACCAGGTTTGTTTTGGTTTTGAGAGCAAGGAGCTAAGGTTAAACGCTTTACACATCCGAAAGAAACGAAGTGGCCCGATGCACTTGTTAGAAATAGACTCGGCATTGTTTACACTCAAAGCTGAAGGGGACTTTTCCTACGCCAGTCTGGTGAGCGACCTGAACAGATTCATACAAGATGATCGATGTCGCTTGAGGAACACGGGAATTCCTTCCCGGAGGGATACATGGCAACCCTGTACATTAACCTATCATCTTCATTGCAAAGACATTAACCCACTGCTCCATGTTTTTGGTATTGATGCGCATGTGTCGCCCAACACACAACTTGAGGGCAACTTTTTGCAGCGGGAGGAGACAGCCTTTTCTCTGCGCCTTGTTGAGATAGCATCTCTCTCTTTCAAAAAAAATACATGGCGTAATACGCATTTAGAACTGTCTGCTAATCGCTCCAAAGATGGCCAGGACATATCAGCTGTAGTGCAACTGACTTCTCAAGAACAGCAATGGGACACATTCGGTACCACCAAAGACTTGGCTGTAGCGCTTGTCTGGAAAGATGATCAGATCTGCTTCAGCAGCAACATTGGCCCATCAGAAAGTCCCAAGCAGCTAAGTATACGGGGCACGGCGTTGTTGTTAGACAGCACCATAGAGATTGCATTAATACCCACCCAGGTAGTGTACGCTGACAATCAGTGGCAGGTACATCCAGCAAATCGCATCATACTCAGCAAATCACGGATAGAGTTCCAAGACTTTATGTTCTACAAAGGGCAACAACACATCAGCCTTGGAGGCACATTATCTTCAACCCCTACAGAGGTACTACACCTAACCATTCAAGATTGCGTATTAAGCAACTTCGCTTTTTTGATCAACAGGCCCATCACAGGGGTACTCAATGCAACAGCAACGTTACAAGGAACATGGGGTCAGCCCCACATAAACGGCGACATAACCCTCAAAAAGTTTACCATTGCACATATTTTGATGGGTGACCTGCATGCACATGCCAACTGGCACCATGCCTCACAGCGATGTAACATAGACTGCCGATTAGATTACCTTCAACAACAAGTTGTGAAGCTCCAAGGTTGTTATGAACCGCTAAAAAAAGCGGATAGCCTGCAGCTCGTAGCCCACTTCTCTCATACCCCACTTGCTGCCTTAGAGCTTTTAGCGGCCAATCATTGGTCCCAATTAGCCGGTGAGCTCAGCGGCACCGTCTATATCAGCGGAAGCCCCTCTAGCCCTCAGATTACTGGTGGGGCAAGTATCACAGATGCCACGGTGCGGGTAAATTATTTGAATACACTGTACCAAATAAGTGGGGCATGCACCTTTACCAACCAGGCGATCAACATTACCACACTCCATTTATCTGACGACCAACAGGGCAAAGCCGTACTGCAAGGCAACATGATTCACAACGGGTTGAAAGACTTTGAAATCGATGTGACAGGCAGCATAACGAATTTCAAGCTACTCAGTACAACCTCAAAAGACAACGCATACTTTTACGGGAACGGCATCTTAAGTGGTAGTTTCACTGCCTCCGGGCCTGTCAACAACATGGCGGTATGCCTCACCTCAAAAACCGACCCAGGCACCCGCATCTCCATTCCGGTACATAGGGACAAGAGTACGGTTGAGCCATATGACTTCATCCAGTTTGCAAATCCTAAAGCGCAGTATCAAGACGAAGAGATGGAGATCCAACAGGTCACTTTAAAGGGCCTCAAGTTTACATTACTCCTAGAGATTACACCTGATGCATATGCAAAGATCATCTTGGGCGCAAGAGGTGGTGATGTAATCAAAGGGCGTGGACGAGGCAGCATAAAATTGGAGGTCGATACAGAGGGAGCGCTTACCATGACGGGTGGATTCCAGTTTGTAGAAGGAGTATACAACCTTGCGCTCTATCGCATAAGCCACAAAACTTTCAAAATTCAACCTGGAAGCAAGGTCACCTGGTATGATAGCCCTGCCCAAGGCATACTCGACATCCAAGCAGTGCACGAACAGCGAACTGCACTAACACCCCTCTTAGACAACCCTGAGACAGTAAGACATACCACTCCAAAGTATCTAGTGCAAGTGGAAGTAGGTTTGAAAGGAGCATTTTTGTCCCCTCAAAAGAGTTTTACAATCCATTTTCCAGAATATTCTGGTACGTTAGCCACTATTGTGAACGAATTCAAGCAGAGAGCAGTGCAAGACAAGCAGTATGCAGAAGCCCAGGCTTTGAGTCTCTTACTCTTTCAAGAGTTTGCTCATAGCAAGACAGCAGAGCCAAGTATCAATACTGTAGGTAGACATTTTAGCGCATTTATTTTTCAGCAATTAAGTCATCTTACTTCTAGCCTGGATGACAATCTAGAGGTGGAAATCGATGTTGATACGCAAGAAATAGGACGCCTGAACTTCGGTAATCTACACTTCAACCTCTCCTATAATCTTCTTGGTGGCAGGTTGCGGGTGTCTAGAAAAGGACAATTTGGAGGCATTATGGGGCGTAGAGGGCTAAATATAGCCCAACTCGTGGGCGATTGGGCAGTGGAGTGTGTACTTACCGAAGACGGAAGGCTTAGAGCCAAACTATACAATAAACATATTACGAACACTGAGCATGTGGGTGCAGAGCATATTACAGAACTTTATGGAGGAGTTAGTTTGCTGTATATGAGGACATTCAACCAATGGGGGGAGTTGTGGAGCGGTAGCAAACGTCTCTCGAGCGAAAAGGAAAATAAGTAGTAACAAAACGACTGGCCACACGTCAGTCAATAAAATAATATTTGTCCTTTACTCTCAGGAAAATTCATTTGTTATGGATGAAACGACTTACTGCCAAGAGATTCAGAATCAGTAGAGGCAACAGATCCCCCAACAAAATTTGGCATTTCCGGTCCTGGAAGATTTGTTATACCAGTACAAACACTCTCTACCGCACCGCAGGTTACTAAAAGACTGTTTCCTTGATCCTCTCCTCTTTTTATACCATCCTCCCCGCTCTTACTAGCATCACTTACAATAAGTTTATCAAAATCCATCTCTCCCTCTTCAATGAGAGTAAATAAACAGTGGTGAAATTTCCCCAGGGCAGTAGACAAACAACGTATGTTCCCAATGTCATTCTTTAAGTTTTTACCAAGACTTTCAACCCT
>CAYVYH010000007.1:20693-20917 GCA_964455155.1 uncultured Cytophagales bacterium
AACAACGTATGTTCCCAATGTCATTCTTTAAGTTTTTACCAAGACTTTCAACCCTTCCCCCAGTCTGAACGAGTATTGTATCAAGGCCATTGACTTTCCGTTGCAGCTGTTCGAGCTTTTCCAGCCCTTCGATGCAGTTCGCATCAACACTCTCAACCCACTCTTTAGTTTGAACGAGTAGCGTATCGAAGCCATTGACTTGCTGTCGCAGCTGTTCGAGCTTT
>CAYVYH010000007.1:21017-39363 GCA_964455155.1 uncultured Cytophagales bacterium
TCCAGCTCTTCGACGCGATTCGCATCAACACCCTCAACCCGCTCCTTAGTTTGAATGAGTAGCGTATCGAGGCCACTGACTTGCTGTCGCAACTGTTCGAGCTTTTCCAGCTCTTCGACGCGATTCGCATCAACACCCTCAACCCGCTCCTTAGTTTGAACGAGTAACGTATCAAAGTTGTTGACTTGCTGTTGCAACTGTTCGAGCTTTTCCAGCTCTTCGACGCGATTCGCATCAACACTCTCAACCCGCTCTTTAGTTTGAACGAGTAGCGTATCGAAGCCGCTGACTTGCCGTTGCAGCTGTTTGAGCTCTTTTTCGCGCTGCTCACCAGCTAAAGAAACCTGCTTTTCCAGTTCTTCAATACGATCACTCAGTTCTGCATTGCTGCATTGAACGAATAGGAGCAAACATACGATACCCATTTTTTTACCTCTAAACATACTGTCGTCGTTTGTGATGAGTAACGAAGGCGAGCTCAAGATGAAGAATCACTTTCTTACTCTATACCATCACTGCCTTATACCGTCATCTTTGGCTCTGGTCTCGGGAGTTCACACTAACAATCTCCGCAGCAAGTAACTTCACCTGTAACTGCGTAACTTCCCTTTTTGCAGCTTTACACTGCCTCTGCGCCTCTACTTTTGCTGCCTCTGCTGCCTCTATTGCCTCACGCTGACTCTGCACCTCTACTCTTGCTGCCTCTGCAGCCTCACGCTGCCTCTGCGCCTCTGCTCTTGCTGCCTCTGCAGCCTCACGCTGCCCTTGCGCCTCTACTCTTGCTGCCTCTGCTGCTGCACGCTGCCTCTGTGCCTCTGCTCTCGCTGCCTCCGCTTCTAAAGCCCTGGACATCACCTTATGCCGCCCCCAAAACACGCCCCCCGCCGCTAACACTGCCGCTGTACACACACCCGTCCCCATACCCAGATGATTTATTTGTCCGTTTTCTATTGATGGTAAGCTAAGCAGACTACCAAAATTCCAGGGAGATCCTTCTAAACCACGACTTGCCTGATCAGCGCTAGGACGACTAATGTTGATGCATGCGTCGTACTTGTCCTGAAGGTCCTCATACCTCTTCCCTGCTTTTTTCAGTTTGCTTTCCAGGTCTGTAATGCTCTTTTGATGTTCGGTCTGATTCATTTCCAGAGCATCTACGCGAGACTTGTAGTCATTCTTTGACTCCTTACACTGCTCGTCTAAGGCTCCGTAGTCTCTTCGTAACGCACTCAGCTGATCGCTTAAAACATCTCTCCGTACGTTGCATTCCTCTAGATTTTTGTTGCCAGTACTTATAATCTCACCCAGTCTCTGCCCCTGTTCCTGTATTTGTGCTTGCATCTGTAGCACAGCCCCCCCTAGCGATGAGCTGTCAGAAATCCAGCTTTCCCCTTCTACACCCCCCAGGCCGCCACCGGACTGGCTCAATGCTTCCTCTAATTCTTCTTTGCTATCCCGACACTCACGCAGCGCTATCTTGCAGTGGGAAATATGACACGGCCCCTCACTATCTGGATTAAAAAACACTTGGCCGAGGCCCATGTCGAACTGCTCATAGCAACCACTCTGCCCTTTTACTGAGTCCTGCTGTGTCACAGATACCATCTGGTGCCCGTTACAGCCACCTAATAAAGAAGCTCCCCCCAAAAGGGTGCCAACGAAACAAAAAACCTTGGTGTTTTTCATGTAATAAGGCGCTAAACCGTCTCTTTTTCTCCTGTCGTTTTGAGCTTGTGTCCACTGATTCGCACTACCTTCAAAAAGCCGGAGAGCGATTTCTTACAATATGCTTGCAAAAGGACCAAAAAGTCAAGTCCTAGGCCCATTTTAGGCTATCTTTTCGAGCAAGTACAAGCTTCTCCATTTGCATTTGGCCATACCTCTCCTTTTTTTTGCAGATTGCTGGGCTTCTAGCATTAACATCTTCTGAACAGCGTAAGCGATATACGCGAACTGCCGATGTCAGACGCACTCCGCAAATAGGTACGTTGTTGTTTAGCATACACTCGCATTGAGACTCACAAATAAAAGTTAACGGAGATGCTCTGGATACAAATGATTATAGTGTTACTTGCCATTTTTTTGGGCGCCAGACTGCAGGGAATTAGCCTAGGCATGATGGGTGGGCTGGGATTAGCCATCCTGGCTTTTATTTTTCATGTGAAGCCTACCGATCCTCCAACAGAGGTACTGATGATTGTCACTGCTGTTGTTACTGCCTCAAGCACTCTAGAGGCGGCGGGTGGTTTGCGCTACCTAACCATACTAGCAGAGCGATTCATTAGGAAATATCCGCATAGGATCACTTTTGTGAGCCCACTTATCGTATACTTATTTACCCTTCTGGGAGGCACTGGCCACACCATCTACGCCATACTACCCGTGATCGCTAATGTATCCAAGGATGTGGGTGTGCGCCCTTCCAGACCTCTGTCGATGGCTGTCATTGCTGCCCAGCAAGCTGTATTGGCTAGTCCAATATCTGCACCCATTGCACTTATGGTAGGGCTTTTCGCACCTCACGGCATAGGTCTGATAGATATCCTGAAAGTATGTATCCCTGCCACTTTGGGAGGCGTTTTGTTGGCTACCCTTGTGGTAAACAAGTGGGGGAAAGAGTTGTATGAAGATCCCGTATACCTACAAAGGGTGAAAAGTGCGCAGCAGAAGATGGAAGTACAGACCGTAAAAACAGATCCTGTACCAAACACCGCAAAACGTTCTGTAGCTTTATTCGTACTAGGAATTACCATTATCATGTTGTGTGGTGTTTGGAAAGGCTTACGACCAAGTTGGGAAATAGATGGGACCAAGCAGCCGATGGCGATGCCGGTCGTGATTGAGATCATGATGCTGGCTATTGCAGCTTTGATTATACTATTCTGTAAGTTGGATCCCAAGGAGATCGTAAAAAGCAATGTATTTAGCTCAGGCATTCAGGCTGTTATAGCTATCATGGGCATTTCGTGGCTAGGGGATACTTTTATCACAACCAATAAGGAAGAGATCTTGGTAGCAGTTCAGGCACAAATCACGCAAGAACCCTGGAAGTTCAGTCTACTACTCTTTCTGATGTCTATCCTGCTCGTCAGTCAAACTGCTACCATCCGTGCTGTCATGCCTCTTGGCATTGCCTTGGGGCTTCCCATACCTGCGTTACTGGCTGCATTGCCCGCCGTTAATGGTTTGTTTTTTATCCCTAACTATCCTACGCTGCTCGCTGCCATAAGCTTGGATAGTACGGGCACTACCCGCGTGGGCAAGTTTGTTCTGAATCATAGTTTCATGATACCCGGCCTTGTGGCTACTACCACAGCGGTAATCATTGCAGGGGCGTTGGTCAAGTTGCTCTTCTAGACCATATTGATTGCCACGAAGCAATTACACCATGCTCCCAGATAAGTGGGGCACTCGGGAAGAATCTTGCCCTGTCGTGTGTGGTGTGAACACCACACACGACAGGGCAAAGCACGCGTAAGCTTGCTTCACTTACCCACCTTTAGCGTACGAAAACAGAGGAAAGCTTGCGCTTAAGAACACGGTTGCGGCAGCTCTGTGCCTCTATAAGCGACTTTTTTAATTCCTTCTACGTGATAAGCAAAAACACCTCCAGCAAGGAGAATCTATCAGCCAGCGCTCAAGCACCTCTATAACGTTTGGGTGAGCGTGGGTATGCTTGAAATGTCTCTCGATATTTGGGGGACATCCTAGTAGCGGAAGCCAAGATGCAACATGACAATAGCAGAGACGGGTATGGCAGCAGACCGACCAGGGCAGACGACTAGAACCGTAGGTAGATCCTGAGTGCCATCATCTAAAGTTCTGCCAGTACAGAACCGCCACCCTTAACTTTTTGTCCTAGACTCACTCTGAGTTTCGCATCGAGTGGGAGAAAAACATCTACCCTAGAACCAAACTTAATGAAACCACATTCACTGCCCTGCTGCACTCGATCACCCTCTCGAACGTAGGACTTAATTCTTCTAGCAAGCACGCCCGCGATCTGACGAAAAAGAACTTGTGCGCCTTGTGCGTGTTCAACTACAATCGTGGTACGCTCGTTTTTGGTACTAGATTTGGGATGCCAAGCCACCAAATATTTCCCTGGGTGGTACTTAAAAAATTTAACCGTGCCAGAGATAGGATTTCTATTGACGTGCACATTGAAAGGAGACATGAACACGCTTACCTGTATGCGGCTATCTTGCAAGTATTCATCCTCGTATACTTCCTGAATCGCCACTATGGTCCCATCTGCAGGTGCTAGTACATGCGCCTCTTGTTGTAAGATGACTCTGTGGGGGTTGCGAAAAAAGTAGATAAGCCACACATAAAGCAATGTACTTGTAGCCGTAAAAAAGGCATAATACCGGGGCGCCATCGTACCATGCCTGACAAGAATGATCAAGTGTACACCTAATAAGAAAATGGAGGCAACTAATAAAATCTTTCTTCCCTCTCTGTGGATACGCATCTTGTACTGATTTGGCCAGCTTTTCTCGGGGAACCGTTAGTCTGTGTATAGCCATGGCCCCTGTGGCCAACGGCAACGTAATTTACAACTTTTATCTGCGTATGGCTACCAATAAGAAGATTATAGCGCATCGCTCATGGCAACAACTTTACAAAAACCACTATGAAAGGGATTGTTAGCAAAAAGCTATCGAACCTGTCTAGCCAACCTCCATGCCCAGGAAGCGCCCGCCCAGAGTCTTTAATCTTGAGGCTTCTCTTAAGCATTGATTCAACCAAGTCACCATAAGTGCCAGCTACCACCGTGATACCACCAATACCCAACCACCCCACCAAATCTATGATTTTGAAGTAGTGAGCAATGGCATAACTCACGACCAGTACCATAGCAGCGCCTCCTAAAGCTCCTTCCCAAGATTTTTGGGGCGATATGCGTTCGAAGAGCCTACGTTTTCCTACGCTAGTACCTACCAAGTAAGCGCCTGTATCATTGGCCCACAGGGTCAGTAAGATGCCCATTACCATTTCGTATCTGTAAGTACCTGTGGCAAAAACAATCAGATGGAGCAAGACAAACGGCCCACCCACATAAACAATGCCCAGCAGTGTGTAAGCAATATTAGTGAAGGGAATCGTCCCCTTTTTGTGAAGTTCGATAGGGAAAATAAGGGCTATCACGGGGCACAACAAGTAGAGGTAATTGCCAGACAGCTGCCCACTGGCATGCATAAATACAAGTACATAGGTCAAGATAACTCCCCCGATCCCCAAAAATTTGTTGGGACGTACACCACTAAGGTCAGCTAACTGATAAAATTCCAGCATGGTTGATACGACAACAAGAAGAAAGAGTAAAAAGTAGCTCCAGAGGCTCCAGGATACGCAAGTGATGATAATAGGGACGGCGACCAACGCAGAAAGCACTCTCTTAACAAGATTACTAGATCGTAAGGCCGTTAATTTATGTGACGTCTGGTTGTGATCGATGGCCTTCATTAGCAATGAGGATCAAAAAGGAATACCCTCCAGGGGGCTTGGGATTGGCTATTATTTTTCCTAAAGGTACACTTTCTTCGGTAAATGCTTTTTTTCATGATCACAGTATCAAGACTAGTGTCAAGACCTTAGCAGTTACTGCCGGGTCTTTCTAGAGCATCTTAAGTTTACAGTTATGTTGCACGATTTTGTTAATCTATTCTTTCCGCATTACTGCTTGACTTGTCGAGAGCCACTTGTAAAAGGGGAAACATTGATCTGTACAGTCTGTTTACTTGATCTTCCCCAAACAACCTGTCACCAAGAGTCCGAAAACATAGTCGCCCAAAGGCTTGCTGGCAGACTACCCGTTAAGCATGCCATGGCACTGTACAAATTCCGAAAATCAGGTAAGGTGCAGTCCCTACTTCACCACTTGAAGTATAAGAACAAGCCGTCAATAGGAAAAATGCTGGGAAGAAGATATGGTGCCATTTTCAGGGAAGCATATGGCAGTACAACGTTTGACCTCATCATTCCCGTTCCCTTGCACACCAGTAAGCTTCGGGAAAGGGGCTATAACCAAAGTGACTTTTTTGCACAAGGAATTGCTGAAGTGATGTGCATACCTTGGAGCAACCAGCACCTTAAGCGCACCACAAAGGCAGTGACACAAACAAAGATGAGTAAGCTGGAGCGTTTTAAAAGTGTGGAACATGCTTTTGAGGCGACCAACATCTCAACACTACACAACAAGCACATCCTTCTGGTGGACGACGTCATGACAACAGGGGCCACGCTGGAGGCCTGTGGCATCGTATTGTTGGCTGCTGGGATCAAGGAACTTAGTGTGGCCACCATAGCAGTGACAACATCAAGCTATTGACCCATCGTGCCCAAGCTAATCATGGCGCACCTGAACCCAGCCATAATACCAACATCCACATGGTATAGGTACTTTCCCGTCCTCAACGGAAGCCAATAACCACAATTTTTCTAGGCCATCTTTGGACAATCTTGGCGTTGTTTGGGCCATGATGTGCTGCTGCGGGAGGATACCGTGTTGTGCACACAAAGGCTACAAGTTCATGGGAAACAAGCCATGGCTTTTCTTGCCTACTCAGATGCTACTCGTTGAACACTGGCAAGGAATATTCGGTTTTTTTAGGCCTTTTGCTAAACATATAGGGCCTGTTGGGAAAACATATAGGCCTAATAATCGCTTGAGGCATATGCTTTCTGATAGCCGCATAGGCAGGGTAGGCCTCCAACTTATTCAAGAACCTTCCAACCCGAACCGTGTATCGAGGCAGATCATAACTTACCCAGGGTGTCATAGTGGGATACCGTGTATGTAGCTTGCTCCTTATTTTGAATGCCTCCTCTCTATTGCCCCCTGTATACACTTGAATTGTGTAACCATGCACATACTTGATATGTTCATTGACTGCCTTCTTGCGTGCCAGCAGGTAGTCAAGCTGGTCGGTAATTGCGTCAATAGGGACCACGTGGGTAGATATTTTTTTATACTCTATGGGTACGGGCTTGGGGGCTGTTGACGTAGCCACCTCAAACGTTCTTCTGTGTGTAGCAAGGTTTTCGCTATAGGTACTCCGAGGCTTGTCTTTATGCCACGTACCAGCCGTCGCTGTCGCAAATAGTAATAGTGCTAGGTATACGCGACGTCTCGTTGGGTAATCGACCATATTTTTTGTTTACTACTTTTTTATCAACCCTTAGGAACCAATTCTTGCGGGTGCTGGTACGCGCTTTACGTAGTCACACCATAGCTTTGGCGAAACACGCCCGAATTTTGCGACCTATGGCGCAAAATGAATGAGACATCCCCGCTCTGCTTCTACAACCAGATGAAAACACCTGACTCCCGTAGTAGAGGGGACTATACAAGCGCTGAATACTCAAAATAACCCCCAAAAGAATACCAACACTGGTATAGCCTTCACACAAAAGTCTCCCCACAACAGGGAAAATACACAAGGCCTTGATAGTGTGCGATACGCCATAGGATGTACACACGACCCAACCAGACCTATGCCATCAACCGTTGTATATACTCAGCAATCTGTACGGCATTAGTGGCCGCGCCTCTGCGCAAATTATCTGCTACAATCCACAAGTTTAGTGTACAGGGCTGTGAATAATCTCTTCGGATGCGCCCCACAAATACTTCATCTCGATGCCGAGCGTAGAGGGGCATAGGGTACTGGTGTTGCGCAACACTATCTTGTACTACAACGCCTGGCGTTTTATTGAGCAGGAGGACAACCTCACGAAGGTCAAACTCCTTTGCCAGCTCTACATTAACAGCCAGAGAATGGCCTCCTAATACAGGAACCCGAACAGCTGTAGCGGTTATGCGAATCGATGCATCCCCCAATATCTTCTGCGTCTCGTTGACAAGCTTGATTTCTTCCTTGGTATAACCGCTATCTAAAAATTCATCGACATGAGGAATAACATTAAGGTCAATAGGGTAAGGATAAGCTTGGGGTACGTCGGTCACCCCTTGGCGCTCTGCCATCAGCTGCCCGACAGCCATCTTGCCAGTACCTGTCACAGCCTGGTAGGTGGCTATCACCATGCGCTGCAGTCCATAATACTGGTGCAAGGAGGCTAAAGCCATAACAAGCTGAATAGTCGAGCAATTGGGATTGGCAATGAGCTTGTCATCAGCTTGGAGAAGATGTCCATTGACCTCGGGTACGATCAACTTGCAGTCTGGATGCATGCGCCAAGCTGCAGAATTATCAATGGTTGTGGTACCTGCCGCAACAAAAAGCGGAACCCAGGTTGTAGATGTTGCCTGATCTGCAGCAAATATTGCTAAGGTAGGTTGTTCTGCAAGTGCCGCTTCTAAACTAATAATCTGGTAGGTCTTTCCCGCCCATTGGAGGGCCTGGCCTACAGAATCAGAAGAGGCTACCAGGAGCAAAGATTGCAGCGGAAAGTGACGCGCCTCCAAGACACGCAAAATTTCTTGGCCGACAAGGCCGGTAACACCCACAAGAGCAAGCTTCATAAACGTTACAGTAAGTGAATTGTCAGTTTTGCACCATCTTTGTTGAACAAAGTCTCCCGAGGTCTTCTCTGCAGTGCTCCGCAGCAGCAACCACCAATGTGAGTATCTTAAAGAGCAAACAATGATTTCCCAGTCATTGCAGATGGAATAGGCACCCCCATACATTGCAAGATAGTAGGTGCCACATCGGCCAGCCTGCCATCTCTCAATAGTCTCGGTACTTGTTGACCTACCAACACACAGGGAACTGGATGTATGGTGTGTGCAGTGTGGGGACGTCCCTGAGCTGTCAGCATCTTGTCAGCGTTACCATGATCTGATACGATAAGTGCGACGTAGTCACTTTTTATAGCTCTTCTAACCACTTTTTCCAAGCACCGATCCACTACTTCACAAGCCTGAACTGTAGCTTCAAAAATACCGGTATGTCCTACCATATCCGCGTTGGAAAAGTTAAGGCAAATGAAATCAACTCTTTGCTGCGAAAGCACTGGCAGCACTTTTTCTGTAATGGCAGGAGCAGCCATAGCAGGCGCCAGGTCGTAGGTAGCTACCCGAGGGGAGGGACACAGCACGCGTTCTTCACCTGGAAAAGGCTCTTCCCTGCCTCCAGAGAAGAAATACGTGACGTGTGGATACTTCTCTGTTTCAGCAATTCTAAGTTGTCTTTTCCCATATTTGCTCAATACCTCCCCCAGTGTATCCTGCAAAGTATTGGGCTCAAATAACGCCCTAACATACTGAAATCGCTCATCATAAGCCGTCATGGTCAGATAATGTAGCTGGAGTGGGTGCATACCCAGCTTGGGTAGTGCTCCTTGGGTTAGTACTTGCGTAATCTGTCGGCTTCTATCGGTCCTAAAGTTAAAACAGAGCACCACATCGCCTTCCCGCAAACATGCCTTGGGTACTCCTTCCTGATTAACCAGTAAAATGGGCTGTAAAAACTCATCTGTAATTCCCTGAGCATAAGATTGCTCAATGGCCCTTTGCCAGTCTTGTACATGCGTGCCTTTGCCATGAACTAACGTATCGTAAGCAACCTTGGTGCGCTCCCAACGTTGATCTCGGTCCATGGCATAATAGCGGCCCATCACTGAGGCCAACTGCCCTGTCGTGCTCTGTAACTGAGATACTAAAGCTGACAAAAATTGTATGGCACTCTGGGGCGCCGTATCTCTCCCATCAGTAAACGCATGGATGAATAAGCGCTCTACAGCATGATCTTTCGCTGCCTTGCATATGGCTTGGAGATGATCTAAATGGGCATGAACACCACCGTCAGAGACGAGGCCCATGAGATGTATGGCTTTTTGGTGCGTTTTGGAATAACTGAACGCAGCCAGAAGCGCTTCGTTTTGGTAAAATTCTCCAGAAGCAATGGCCTTGTTGATGCGGCCCAAAGACTGGTCCACCACTCTACCTGCTCCCAGATTGATATGCCCCACCTCAGAATTACCCACCTGCCCTTCCGGCAATCCAACGGCCAACCCTGAGGCCAACAACTGGCTAGCGGGATACTGCTGGTAAAGTGACTCGATAAAGGGCGTATTAGCCTTATCAATGGCAGAATACTGTGTCTGAGGTGCAAGACCCCAGCCATCCAAAATCAAGAGAATTAACTTTTTCTGTGTTGGCTGCATACGACCTCTGCCCACTGGGGTTAAGAAGAATTAGGCATTTCTTGAATATTAGGATAGGTTGAGGTGATGATTAAGCTCTTCCGTGATCCTAATGACTTGGACAGCCCATGACGAGGAGACCTAAGTGATTTGAGGATTTTTCCTTCTTGGCACGCGACACCGGCGTGTACATTTTAGGTTACCTCGGCAACGCGTTATACTTGTCCGCACTACTGACATTACGTAAGTTTAACGAAAATTCAAGGCCAACTGATTACAAGCCTTCAACGACCCGAGGTAGCCCCTGGGAATGTTGCGGGTACGTATCGAATGGAAGAAACTCATGAGCGACAAGATAGAAAAATTAAAGGCCTTACAACTGACCATCGACAAGATAGAAAAGACCTACGGAAAGGGCACGGTCATGAGGCTGAGTGATAGCAAAGTAGTGGACATACCCGCAATCTCTACCGGCTCTCTGGGCCTAGACCTGGCCCTAGGTGTCGGTGGTATTCCTAGGGGAAGAATCGTTGAAGTGTATGGCCCAGAGTCTTCGGGCAAGACCACCTTAAGCCTCCATTGCATAGCTGAAGCGCAGAAAACCGGTGGTATGGCTGCCTTCATTGATGCGGAACATGCTTTCGATAAAACATATGCCGAGAGGTTAGGTATCAACATAGAAAATTTACTCATTTCTCAGCCAGACAATGGCGAACAAGCCCTGGAAATTGCAGAGCACCTCATTCGTTCTGGCACTATAGACATTATTGTCATTGACTCTGTGGCTGCCTTGGTGCCTCGAAGTGAATTAGAGGGTGATATGGGCGACAGCAAAATGGGCCTACAGGCCCGTCTGATGTCTCAAGCACTCAGAAAACTAACGGGCGCCATTAGCAAGACAGGCTGTTCCTGCATCTTCATCAACCAACTTCGTGAGAAAATAGGTGTGTTATTTGGAAATCCCGAAACAACAACGGGTGGCAATGCACTGAAGTTCTATGCTTCTGTGCGGCTAGACATCCGCAGATTGTCTCCAATCAAAGACAGTACCGGAGAGTTGTTGGGTAACCGCACCAAGGTGAAAGTCGTCAAGAACAAAGTTGCACCGCCTTTCAAGGTGGTTGAGTTTGATATCATTTATGGAGAAGGTATCTCTAAAGTGGGAGAGGTCGTTGATTTGGGTGTCGCTCTCAACGTTATCCAGAAAGCCGGATCTTGGTTCTCTTATGAGGGTAATAAGCTTGCCCAAGGCAGAGATGCCGTTAAAGCGTTGCTGCAAGATAACCCTGAACTTCTAGACAAATTACAAGGTATGATCTATGCACAGATACACCATGTTCCCTCTCACCAAGCTGTAGATGTAGACGCTGTAGATGTAGACGGTGAAGCACACACCAACTGATCCGCTCCATCTCTTACCTCCTTCCAGGCGCCCCGAATCCTTACGGCCTCGGGGCGCACCTTCGGGTGGCCGGCACGCCGCGTAAGGCAAGTGGGTCTCACAGCAACGTGCTACCTCCTGCATTCTCCCTCAAAAAAGGGCAAGCCAGCATGATCGCAAGAAAATTTTTCTCATTCCCCATGAACATGTTCATTCAGATGATCCTATGCCAGGCAAAGGTCTCAGCGTCTTGCCAGACACATACAGTCCAGACCTCACAAACCATCGTGCGGCGGCGGCGTTATTGCTGAAGAGGAAGTCACACAGAAGTTATTGACCACATACTTCTCCCAACACTCCTATCTTCGTCATAACATGGAGATACGCACACGGCCGAATGTCCCTATTTTCGTTGCGGCACCATGCCCGCGCCACGCACCCGTTGAAGTTACACTCAAAAAATAGCCCATACGTGAGTGAAGATGCGTCTGCATTGTGCTACATTTGCCACTCGCAACCTAAAATCTTTTGCAAATGTTTTCTCAGGCCTTACTCCTGTTTTTTGCTGCGGCTCTTGGAGGGAGCAGCTTACTGATCATCCGCAATCCCAGACCGGCTTTCTTGAAACTCTTTCTCATCTTCTCCGGCGGCTACCTTTTTTCTATTACCTTCTTGCATATTCTCCCCGATCTTTTTGCCCTGCATACCGATGCCAGACTAGCAGGGCTGTATATTCTTATAGGCTTCTTTTTACAGCTCCTACTAGAATTTTTTAGCAAAGGTGTAGAACATGGACACGGATACGAAGCGCAATTAGAAGAGCATCAACGCGGCGTCTCGCCGCTTACATTGATGGCTGCATTCTTGCTACACGCCTTTTTAGATGGCGTAATCCTGAGCAGCCCCTCTACGGCACACGGCCACCACCATGGCCACGGCGCTAACGGTCTCCTGATAGGCATTCTCTTGCACAAAATTCCAGAGTCTTTTGTGTTAACAAGCATCTTAAGCAAGATTACCAGCCGAAAAAGAACCATGATCGTGTGTTTGTTGATCTTCGCACTAGCCTCTCCCATGGGCTTACTAGGAGTTGGCTATTTCGATCAACAACAATTGCTATCCGGACATGGCTCGCTAGCTCTGTGGGGTATTGTTAGTGGTAGCTTTGTACATATTGCTAGCACCATTTTGGCTGAGGCAAGTCCATGCCACCGCCCCAATGTTCGCAATTTTATAGCAAGTCTATTAGGTGCAGGATTGGCTGTTATCTGCGAGTTTGTGCTATAGGGGGGCCTTATTGGAATTCCTAGCAGCTGTCGTATGGCGCGTATGCTAACAGCGTCTTTTCACCTTACAGGAGCAACCCCAAACCGTGACCTACCAAGAAGCACAAGCGGAGATACAACGTCTAACAGCACTGGTGCGGCATCACAATGTGCTGTACTATCAGGAGAGCGCACCCGAGATATCAGACTATGCGTTTGATCAGCTCCTGGAAAAGCTTGCACAGCTCGAAGATCAATTCCCCGCGTTACGCCTACCGGACTCTCCTACACAAAAAGTGGGAGAACAGCCTACTAAAAACTTTGCCACGGTCTCTCACCAGTACCCCATGCTGTCCCTGAGCAACACTTACTCAGAAGCAGAAATCCACAAATTTTTACAACGAACTCAAAAACTACTACAGGGAGCACCAGTGGAGCTTTTTTGTGAGCTCAAGTTCGATGGGGTTGCTATTAGCTTATCGTATCAATCAGGTGTCCTAGAGCGGGTCGTTACAAGGGGAGATGGGAAACAAGGAGACGATATCACCAAAAATGCACAAACCATCACGACACTTCCCAAACAGATCCGGGCAAAAGGTATACCCCAATACGTTGAAGTACGGGGCGAAGTATTGATGCCACGTGCTTGCTTTGAAGCACTTAACAAAGAAAGGTTAGCGAAAGGTGAAGAGCCTCTGGCCAATCCAAGGAACACAGCAGCCGGCACACTGAAGATGATAGACGACAAAGCAGTTGCCCAGCGCCTACTCACCTTCTATCCTTATGCCCTCAAAGCCGACGAGATAGCACTCAAAACCCAAGAAGCAGGTATCCATCTCTTAGAAGAGTGGGGCTTCTCTACCTCCCCCACTTATAGAAAGTGTAGTACTATTGAAGAAGTCATCTCTTACATCAACTACTGGAGTACAAATAGAAACAACTTGCCTGTTGACACCGACGGTATCGTTATCAAGGTCAATGCACTGGAGCAACAAGAAAAGCTAGGCTATACAACCAAAAGTCCACGCTGGGCCATTGCCTACAAGTACAAACCCACAAGAGTAGCTACTATCTTAGAAAAGGTGAGCTATCAAGTTGGTAGAACGGGAGCAGTAACGCCGGTAGCACACCTAAAACCTGTCCTACTGGCAGGAACGACCGTGAAGCGCGCTTCATTGTACAATAGTAACGAATTAAAAAGGCTCGATTTATGCCTAGAAGACGCCGTATTCGTTGAAAAAGGAGGTGACATCATCCCTAAGGTCACGGGAGTAGATACCGCCCAAAGGAAATTAGGAAGCAAACCCATTGTCTTCCCCACCCATTGCCCAGCCTGCGGTACTATCCTTGTGCAGTACGGAGAAGAAGTCGGCTATTACTGTCCCAGCGAGAAAACATGTCCCCCTCAACTAAAAGGCCGTATTAAGCATTTTGTACACAGGAAAGCCATGCATATCGCTTCAATAGGTAGTAAAACTGTTGATCTACTTTTTGACAAAGGGCTGTTACATACGCCTTCCGATCTCTATCAGCTTCGTTACGAGGAAATTTATCTACTGGAAGGCTTCAAGAAGATGGCCACCAGAAATTTATTACAAGGCATTACTCAGTCCAAAAAAACGCCTTTTGAGAAAGTACTCTTTGCCTTGGGTATCCGGCATGTAGGCGAGACAATAGCCGAAAAGCTCGCCTGTCATTTTCAGCACATCGATGCTTTGATACAAGCCACCGAAGAAGATATTTTGTTGGTCCCCGAAGTAGGCGAAAAAATTGCCCACAGCATAAAAGCTTACTTTCAAGACGCAGACAACCTGAAGCTAGTGACAGCACTCAAGCGCGCAGGATTGCAGTTCCATGTACCAGCAACACCTACTGCCACCGAGAAGCAACCCTTAGCAGGAAAAACCTTTGTGATTTCTGGTAATTTTCAACGCCTAGACCGCGAACTCTTAAAAACACATATCAAACGTTATGGCGGACAACTCCTCACAGCAGTGTCTAAAAATGTGGATTATCTCGTGACTGGCAAAAAAGCAGGACCAGCCAAATTAGCTGCCGCGCAGGCGATGGGCGTACAGGTACTCTCTGAAGAAGAAATCACCAACATGATGGGGTTGTAATGTCGTTTATCAAAGAGAAAATTTTTTCGCTATACACCAAAAGGCTCATCAAGAGCTGCCGTATAGCGCGTACCAACGTAGGATTTCAACAGGCCCAAAATATGGGCATCCTGTACAGTGCTGATACCTCCCAAAAACATGAGGCCATACACCATTTAGCAACAAGGCTCAAAAACATGGGCAAACGAGTGACCATACTGTGTTACACAAAAGTACCTACACAGACTCCTCACTGTGTTTTCCCTACCATCACCCACCATGATCTGCCACTCTGGGGAGCTATTGTACACCCCAAAACCCACGCTTTTGTTAATACCTCCTTTGACTACCTGTTCCATGTAGACCTGGCGGGGCATCCGATGCTGGATTACGTCCTGGCCAAGTCTCACGCCAAATGCAGAGTAGGCTACTATGACGCTACACGTACCAACCTGTTTGAGATAATGGTCAAATTTGATAAAAGGACAGATAGCAACGAAACCGACGACCTAGTAGCACAAATGCTGCACTATACCCAACTCTTACAGGCATCATGATAAAAAAGCTCATGGGCACCGGAGTGGCACTCGTCACACCTTTTGACAGCGCACTGCGTGTCGACTTTCAGGGGCTAAAAAAACTCCTGAACTATATTTCGGATAGCAAAGTCCACTACTTAGTAGTACACGGCACCACGGGTGAGGCAGCTACCACTACACCTGAGGAGAAGACAGCTATCTTATCGTTTGTCCAAGCGCATAATCCTAATAACCTGCCCATTGTCTACGGTGTAGGAGGTAACAACACCCACGCGCTTGTTAAAACAATTAGAAACACCAATTTCCAAGGAATTGATGCAGTACTTTCGGCAAGTCCCTACTACAATAGACCTTCCCAGGAGGGTATCTACCAACATTACAAGGCCATAGCAGAAGTTTGTCCCGTACCTATTCTACTCTATAACGTCCCTGTCAGAACAGGCAGCAACATAACAGCAACAACGACCCTACGGCTCAGTGAACACCCCAATATCATCGGCATCAAAGAAGCCTCTGGTGACTTGCTACAATGCATAGAGATTGCTCAAGGAAAAGGTGATGATTTTTTGCTCATCTCAGGTGATGACATGCTAACGCTTCCTATGATGGCCATAGGAGCTGTAGGAGTCATCAGCGCCATCGCTAATGGATTTCCTGAAAAGATGGCCCATATAACGCACCTGATGCTACAAGGAAGAGAGGAAGAAGCGCAACCCCACGTTTGCGCATTGCTCTCAATCGCGAAGCTAGTAGGCCAAGAAAGCAACCCTGTAGGTATCAAGCAGCTGCTGGCCGTCTTAGGAATTTGTCAAAAGCATGTCAGACTACCACTGGTCTCGGCACCCACATCACTTGCCCGAAGCATGCAGACTGTGGTCTTGCAAGGAAAAACCTAAAAAAAGAGGAAGCTGTGTGCTTCCTCATAGAAAACCCCCTTTCCTCGTAGCCAACTATCCTTGTTTGCTACTTTTGTTCTTCAAGTCTTGAACGTGCGTCCTAATCTCTTGGGCTAAAACCTTGAGGTCTTGCATGCCCTTCCTAATGCGCGTCCCCGCAGCATTGTTATTTTTTTCATAAAACTTAACAAAATCGTCCTCTATACCGTGGACTAGCTGCTTTAACTGTTCGTAGTAGTTCATATGTTTCATCTTTTGGTTACTAAAATCTTGACTCAAGGTAGCCAAAATACGCAGAAAACAACAAAAAGAAATCCTAGATTCAGTCATTTCAACAGCGAGTGCCTCTAAAGAACCAGCGGTGTCATGCTAAGTACCACCGTGTACGGATGTATCAAGTTGAATGAAAACGGGACTATTGCAAAATGTACGAGAATCCTACGTAAGTGTCCCCTGAATGTTAAAACATCGCCGAGGCACCAATGTGTACCTGCTGCTACTAACGCCTGGCCAGTAGCCTGAGCACCATGACACTGCAAGGTGTACAGCAGCCCAGTGGGTTGTTCTTTTGCTTGGTCCCAAAAATGGACTGCTATTGTGCCTCGGGTATATATGTAGGCATACTTACGATGGGCATGGAGTGTTTTTCCATTCTCAAGAGTAGCCGTTCCCTCTTCTGGATAATAAAGCACTTCTGGCCCCCATTGTTGGAAGCAAGCTGCGCCTTACATGTGCCCTTGTGTGCCTAGACACCGCTTGAGTTCCCAAATACCCCTAAGATGTTCGAATGGATGTAGCACGGCTCCCTTGTGATAGATTGCTAACACGTTCTGTCTTTTTAAAAAAGTCCCCCAGGCTCCCTTTATAGTGGCACAGTGTACCGTCGACGCCCCAAAAAAGGAGACAAAGGCAGCTTAAAATAATATGGTGACTCGTAATAATTTTTTTTTCTGAGCTGAATGACCCTGTAGACCAGCGCCAGCGATTTGAAGATCAGCTTGAGCTCGGCAAGAGAGGGGATGAAGAAGCGTGACTTTGGATGAAGATTTTTTACGTGCGCTCTGTTATGGCATGCCCCCTACCGTAGGTTTGGGTATCGGTATTGATCGGCTAGCCCTGATCATGGCCAACACAACTTCTATTCAGGAAGTCATTTTCTTCCCCCAGATGCGGCCGAGAAATAGTGCATAGATCTGGGCCGTAGCGCTTCGTATCGCGCCCTTTTGTGTACCATGCATGGCATCTTGTGGCGTAATCTGACAAAACCATACAGTCAACACTTTGCGAGGATCAAGAAAGGGCGCTGTCCACGTAAAAAATAAGTGAATTTATTAGGTTTTTATTTTTCCTCTTTCTACCATGCTATGGTGATGAGTAAATGCGTTTGATCAAAAGTAATCTTGTAGGTAGTCAGGTGTTTCCGGTGTGGGCACTATGCAATATGGGTCTTGTTGGGCTGTACGGTGCTTCGTCACTACGAGGATGTGGTCGTGTTTGTACCGGGTGTACCGAGGGCATTGGTCTCTGTACCGGGTTCGCTTTCACCGGACAGGGTGCCCAGTGTATGCTCACCTGCAAGTGGGGGAGAAGTGAGTCCGAATCAGCGTAGGCAGCTCGGTGACGCGTTTTTGTCTGAGGGATATTGACCGCCTATTCTATCTAGTGGGGTCTGGCGTAGTGCGGGGGAAGGCTATCAACATCCTCCTAGGTCAGATACTGTTTGTATGAAGATTCTTTCCTTTCTCTCTATCCCTTCAAGGGATAAAATAAGTTATTATGCATAACAACCTTCCGGACAATCGATACAAACAGTGTACTTATGACATGTTCATGTTTAACAGTATACGGGAGTTGAATGAAATAGATAGATTCAACGCTTGGATGGGTAATCTTGAGGCAAACGGTGAGTATACCTTCGGGGCAGCCAGGGTGGGTGCGCAAAAAACCAGGGTCAATGTACGTGTCGCTGCAGGTAAGGACGTATCGCTGCTCAACTTTTCGAGCTATAACTACTTGGGGTTTAGCTACCACCCTGACGTTATCCAAGCTGCCAAAG
>CAYVYH010000008.1:0-34211 GCA_964455155.1 uncultured Cytophagales bacterium
GCTTATCGAGCACCCCAAGGGCGGAGGCAACGCTACTGAGTATCGCTACTATGCTGGGGATGTTCGCAAACAATTCGGTGCCCAGTCTCCTACGAGTTCCTATTGGGTGTTGATGACGCGGAAGGTGCTTGAGGGTGGTAGGAGAGAGACGTATGCCTCCCAGCAGTCCTTGGTGGCCGAGCACGCGAAGCGTACCCAACTTCCTTATGAGCTGCCAGGTGCTTTAGAGGCAGCGACAGCTATTTTGTCGCACCACGTGCGTAGTGGAGAGCGTCTGTATACAGATAATCCATGGACCTCTACGCGGTGCCGGGAGCAGGTAGTCTATCAAGGCAGTAATTATCCTGCCTATGTTGGAGGTTTTTCCTCTGAGGGGCTCTCTGTCTTCTACGACTTCAGCTTTGACTACTACGCCCTCGGTGTGTCTGGTCTCCGGAAGTTCTAGCACTTGGCAACTTGGCTCCGCGTGGGGTGGTTTTGTGCTCCGTCTGCGGGGGGCCTACGCGGTGGGGCAGTTTGGGTGGCATCACCGTTTATGGCGTATGTACTATATTCGTGCGTGCCGCAAATAGGCTGAGATGGAGTATAAACATAGGTTTAGCACACGATGGCGTTTGTAACAATGGTCATGCCCACCATGGGGGAGAGTGTCATGGAGGCAACTGTCCTTCAATGGCTCAAGCAAGAAGGAGATATTGTTGCGGAGGAGGAGTCCATTCTAGAAGTGGCCACCGACAAAGTCGACTCTGAAGTACCTGCGCTTTATGCTGGCAGACTTTATAAGGTGTTGGTACAAAAAGGAGAAGTAGTAAAAATAGGTGCACCCCTCGCCGTTATCGTGACGGAAGGGGAGTCCGTAGCAACCACTCCGGTCTCGCCTATCCCAGCGGCAGTATCTTCACCACCAGTGGTTGTACGTCCACTACAACCCGCTTCGGTCTTGCAAGTGCCTGACCGCGAGCAGTCCTGCGGTCGGTTTTATTCTCCCTTAGTGCGCTGTATAGCACGGCAAGAGAACCTTTCGTTTTCAACGCTTGGCCAAATTCCTGGCACAGGTAGAGGAAATCGTGTCACCAAACATGATTTGCTAGCTTATCTACAACACCGCCCCCCTACAGCAGAGAGTCCGCTTGTGTCTACTGCAGCGTGTGCACCCGTTGCCCCCGGAGATGAGGTGATTCAAATAGACAGGGTGCGCCGGATCATTGCTGAGCGTATGGTGGCATCTAAACGCATAGCACCGCACGTGACTTCTTTTGTGGAGGCCGATGTGACTGACTTGGTGTATTGGCGCAACCAACACAAGGAAGATGTTGAGAAAAGGGAAGGTGTCAGACTCACCTACACGTCCCTATTTTTGCAGGCCATTGTGCGGGCTATCCGAGATTTCCCTATGATGAATGCCTTTATCGAGGCGGATCGCATCATCAAGAAAAAAGCCATTCATATTGGACTGGCTGTGGCGTTGAGCGATGGCAATTTGATAGTCCCTGTGATCAAGCATGCCGATCAACTTGGTCTGGTAGAGATGGCCCGAAAAGTGCAAATGCTAGTTTACAAAGCGCACCATCAGCAGTTAGTGCCTGATGAGGTGACGGGGGCTACTTACACTGTTTCCAACTTGGGTGCTTTTCAGAACTTGATGGGCACTCCTATTATTCCGCAGCCACAAGTTGCTATTTTAGCGCTAGGGGCTATCGTTAAAAAGCCTGCTGTGGTAGAGAGTGCCCAGGGAGATACCATTGCTATCCGGCAAAAGATGTATCTGTCACATGCCTATGACCATCGGGTGATTGATGGTGCGTTGGGAGGGGGCTTCGCAAAGCGTGTGGCAGACTATTTGGAGTCGTTTGTTGACTGGGTATGCTGGTGATGATGGACGAGGTATCGACTTGCGTACGAATTGCTTTGAAGTTGCCGCTGCGTGCGTTGTAATGTTCCTAGTTGCACATGGCTATCACGCTTGGCGCCAAGTCTACTAGCTTCTAGGATGAAATGAGTGTATGACTTGCTTGAGGTAGTGCCGATCAAGGTGGGTATATATCTCAGTGGTGGTGATAGATTGGTGGCCTAGCATTGCCTGCACTGCGCGTAGATCTGCCCCTCCCTCGATGAGGTGTGTGGCGAAAGCGTGTCGCAAGGTGTGTGGACTAATGGTCTTCCTCAAACCGACCTTACATGCCAATTCTTTGACAATCAAAAAAACCATATGACGAGTCAGGCGCTTTCCCCTACTGTTCAAAAACACATAATTGGCAAAGTCTTTCTGGAGAGGTATGTGGCACCGTATCTCATCTATGTATAGCTGTATGTACTTGAGGGCTGTTTGTCCTATGGGTACCAGGCGTTCTTTGTTACCCTTGCCCATAATACGCAAAAATTTTTCTTCCGTGTACAGATGACTCAGTTTCAGTCCGATGAGTTCAGAAACCCGTAAGCCAGCGCCATACAATGTTTCTAGGATAGCCCGGTTGCGCATACCTGTGGGCTTGGAGTGATCAATGGCCATGAAAAGTGCCTCGATCTCATGTACCTCCAATGTGTGTGGAAGTTTACGGCCCGTTCTAGGACTTGTTATCAGGGTGGTGGGATTTTCAGTCAAATACTCCTCTAGCAAGAGGAACTTATAAAATGACCTGAGTGCCGACAGCATGCGTGCTTGGCTGGAAGCACTGATGCCTTCTGTGTGGAGGTGGGCTAAAAAAGACCGTATGTGTTCGGCCTCCACGACAAGTGGTTCGATATGGGGGGAGTTTGTCCGAAAGAACCGCCATAACCTGCTTACATCTTGTAGGTACGCAGATATAGTCTGTGGCAATAGCGCACGTTCTAGGCGCAGGTAGTTTTCAAACTTTTGCAGTAGTATTTCCCAGGTCACTATGGGTGAGTTTAGGAGGGTGAGCAGACCACAGCTTAGTGTCTGGTAAGTTACATAAAAGCCATACTTTCGGCTAGCTTTGCGGGCCAATACTCGTGCATATGCACGACGCATCAAGTCTCAATATGGACAAGGTTGTAAGTCATGTCATATTGACATGTATCTATTTTTGGTAAAGAAGTTGCTCTTACAATATATGCTGCCATTTTTTAGATACAACTACGAATAAAAGAATATGCAAGAAGACCTAGCAACACCTAAAGCCTCCCAGGAGGCTCCCCCAGTCCAGGAAAAGAAGGCTGACGAAGAGGGGCATATCCTGCAGGAGCCCGACAAATCCCAGGACGCCTTGTCGGAAGCCCATGACAAATACCTTAGACTGTACTCGGAATTTGAGAATTTCAGAAGAAGGGCTGCTAAGGAGAAGCTCGCTCTCGTAGAGACAGCTGGAGCGACTATCCTCAAGAAGTTGTTGCCTATTGCGGATGACTTTGAGCGATCTTTAGCGTCTTTACAGGCCACCGATGAAGCTACTCAAGCTATACAAGCGGGTATTCGCCTCATTCATGATAAACTAGTGCATCTACTGCAACAGGCAGGGGTTCAGCCCATGCTGGTAGAAAAAGGCATGGCATTTGACGCCGAGCTCCACGAGGCGGTGACGCAAATACCTACAGCTGACAAAAATATGCAGGGAAAGGTGTTGGAAGTACTTGAAAAAGGGTATTTGCTGCAAGAGAAGGTTTTGAGATTTGCTAAAGTTGTAACCGGAGCATGATGACCAAGGGGGACTATTACGAAATACTGGGTGTAACGCGCAATGCAAGCCCGGAAGAGATCAAGAAAGCCTACAGGAAGGTGGCACTTCGATACCATCCTGACAAGAATCCCGACAACAAAGCAGCAGAAGAAAGGTTTAAAGAGGCCGCTGAAGCTTATGAGGTGTTGAGCCATGCTGAAAAGAGACAGCAGTATGATCGCTATGGACATGCGGGAGTGCGTGGTCCAGACGGCAGGGGGCCAGAGATGGATATGGACGACATATTTTCCCAGTTCAGCGACATCTTTAACGGCGGAAGTAGTCCTTTTGAAGGATTCTTTCGGCAAGGGCAGCAGAGAGTACGCAAGGGCACCGATTTGCGTATCAAGCTCAAACTCTCCCTCCAAGAAGTCGCCAATGGTGTCGAGAAGAAAATAAAAATAAAGCGTTACGCAACCTGCAACACCTGTGGAGGCAATGGGGCCAAGGACGGCACAGCCATCGCCGCTTGTAGTGCCTGTC
This sequence comes from uncultured Cytophagales bacterium, assembly GCA_964455155.1. Taxonomy (GTDB): domain Bacteria; phylum Bacteroidota; class Bacteroidia; order Cytophagales; family Amoebophilaceae; genus UBA8403. The sequence continues at coordinate 4,161 of CAYVYH010000008.1, forward strand.
AGGGTACTGGTCAGATACGCAAGGTCGCCAACACAATGTTAGGGCAAGTTATGACCACTTCCCCCTGCCATACTTGCCATGGAGAGGGCAAGATCATCTCAGCACCATGCACTACTTGCCATCAAGAAGGAAGACTTCTGCAAGAAGAAGTAGTTAACCTTCAGATTCCTGCTGGTGTCAGTGATGGCATGCAGCTATCTATGACAGGTAAGGGCAACGTTCCTGTTCGTGGGGGGGGGCCTGGTGACTTGCTGATCTTTATCGAGGAAAAGGAAGATGACCTGCTCAAACGCAAAGATACCAATGTGCACTACAACCTTTACATCAGCTTTATGGATGCAGCCTTGGGTAGTGAGGCGGAAGTACCTACTATTGGTGGCAGGGTTAAGGTAAAGATCCCTGCGGGTACCCAAAGTGGTAAGGTGTTGCGGCTGCGTGGTAAGGGTATCAGAGATATCAATGGCTATGGCAAGGGAGACCAACTTGTTCATGTGCACGTATGGACACCGCAACAGCTCACCAAAGAAGAGCATGAGATGCTTACATCTTTAAAAGGGGCGTCTAACTTCACGCCCAATCCTACTAAGAAGGAACAGAGTTTTTTTGATCGTGTGCGCTCTCTTTTCTAGAGGTTTACGTGTTGGCGTGGCGCTTTTACCTCTTTATTGGACACTGTGGGACCCTTTCCTGGCGTAAGATTCTTTTATGTATGCCTCCTTGGTGGGCAATAAAGGATTTTCCCATGTGGCGTGGATGCCTATTGCTCTCAGGATAAATAGGTGGTGCTTTGTGTGTCATGAGGCGATTGCAAAGTGCATGGAGCTGTAGGCGTATGCTCTCGTGTGTTCATGAGCGGAGTAAGCGCTTCGTTTTATCTAAATGGTTGTTCCGTTGGCTACACTCAGGATATACCGTTCCTCTGCCGGTGCTGGAAAGACCCACACCTTGGTCAGCGAGTACCTCAAATTGGCGTTAGACAACCCAGAGGCGTTCTCCCAAATTTTGGCGGTAACCTTTACCAATCAGGCGACCCAGGAAATGAAGCAGCGCATCTTGATGTGCCTACATAGTCTGGTTCAAGGCTCCCACAGTCCGGTAGCTGAAGCATTGCTGCAAGACAAAGGGTGGGATATGCCCATCTTGCAAGAACGTGCTCAAGTTCTCTTGTCCAATATCTTGCACCAATACGCTCGGTTTTCTGTCAGCACTATTGATAGCTTCTTTCAAAAAATCATTCGAGCTTTTGCCCAAGAGCTTGGGCTTCAGAGTGGTTTTCGCATTGAGCTAGAGCAGGAGCATGTGTTGGCCACAGTCATCAATGACTTGATAGTCTCAGCTGGTCAAGATCAACAGTTGCAGCAATGGTTGGTGCAATTCGCCGAAGAAAAGCTTCTAAGCGGTAGGACCTGGAATTTTGAGCATGAGTTGGCTACCCTGGGCCGAGAGCTCTTTACAGAATCTTTTGGGGTCAACGAAGTGCAGTTAGTATGGGCTATGCGGGATCCAGCAACCTTACACCGGTTTCTCCAAGTACTTTACCAGCGCATCACTTATTTCGAGAATAAGCTACAGGGATTGGGCTATCGGGCTCTTAATACCATCCAGCGGGCTGGTCTGGTGGTGAACGATTTCGCATATGGTAGCGCCGGAGTCGTGGGCTATCTGGTGGGGTTAGCTACCAAACGCAGGTGGCTTCCATCCCAGAGGGCTTTGCGGGCCTTGAATTGTGTAGAAGCATGGTACAGCCGAGTCTCTAACCAGAAAGAGCTTATTGTACAGGTCGTGCGCGATGAATTGGAGCCATGTTTGCAGGAGGCGGTGAATTTTTACGATACCCACCATCGCGCCTACCATACAGCTCTGGAAGTGCGCCATTTTATCTACGCTTTTGGTATTGTTACGCAGCTGTTAGCAAGGCTCAGCGACTACCGAACTTCGCACAACGTCATGCTTGTGTCAGATGCTGCCTTATTTTTACGAAACGTCATCGCAGAAAACGAAACCCCTTTTGTATATGAGAAAATAGGGGCTTTTTATAAACATTTCCTGATTGATGAGTTTCAGGATATCTCTGGATTCCAATGGTACAATCTTAAGCCACTCCTAGAAAATAGCTTGCACGAGGGCTATCCCAGCCTTGTGGTGGGTGATGTCAAACAATCAATTTATCGGTGGCGAGGCGGCGACTGGCGACTCTTGCTTACCCAGCTTGAAAAGGACGTAGGACGTACTACGCGCGTAGCTTTGGACCAAAATTGGCGCAGCAAGCAGCATATTGTTGATTTTAACAACTCTTTTTTCGTTCAGGCTGTTGATACGATCGTGCAGTCTTTGACAGACGACCTCGACATGCTGGAAGACTTGACCTTAAAAAAAAGTTTGAGCGCACAAGTGCAACAGTTGGGTACAGCCTATCAGGATGTAAATCAAAAGTTGCCTGCTCAGCGTGTTCAGGCTGACAGAGGTTATGTCAATATCACTTTTTTGGAAGATGTTGCGGATAGCACGATACCTCAAAGCTGGCGTGAGCAGGTCAAAGACCGGTTGCCTCTGCTCATTGAGACGCTACAAAAAGACGGGATCGCTCTGAAAGATATTGCGTTACTCGTGAGAAGCCATGCCGAAGGGCGCGAAATCTTCCGGAAATTGCTAAGCTGTCAGCATGCCACTCGAGCCCAACCTGGTTGTCGGTATGATGTCATTGCTTCTGAGGCGCTGTATTTGGGCCATAATCCGTGGGTCAATCTTTTGGTCAATGCCTTACGCTACTTAGTTGATGAAGACAATACCTTGGCGCGATCCGAGTTGCAGTACCTTTATGAGGTGTACGTACTAGAAGCCACACCCGACACCTTACATGCTTGTTTTCAAACGGAAGTAAGCCCTGTCACCTTACCTGAAGCATTTTTAGAACAGCGGTATTCCCTGCAGCAGCTTCCTTTGTACGAGCTTGTCGAAGCATTGATTGCTCTCTTTCAACTACGCCAGGCAGCAGCAGTCCCATTTTTGCAGGCTTTTCAGGATGTAGTAATGGCTTGCTCAGACAAGGAAGTGGTAGATATCCGTAGTTTCTTGGCCTGGTGGGAAGAACAGGGATACAAATACACGTTGCCCCGGGCAGTCGGTCAGGATGCGATAACACTTATGACCATCCACCAAGCCAAGGGACTACAGTTCAAAGTTGTTATTATCCCTTTTTGTGCATGGGACTTGGACCATAACCCACGTCGACCGCCCACTCTGTGGTGTGCTACGGATGTTCCTCCCTTCGATACTTTTCCCGTACTGCCTGTACGTTATACGCATCGTTTGCAGGATACGGTCTATGCGCGTGCCTATTATGAAGAACGTATGCAAGCGTATCTGGACCACCTCAACTTACTCTATGTGGCTTTTACAAGGCCCGAAGATCGCCTTTATGTGTTTGCACAACGTCCTGCTAGGTCGGTGTTAAAAACCACTTCCGACTTGCTCTATCAGACCTTTTCTCCAACCCGCGAATTCGCTTCCAGCTGCCAATCTTGGGACTATGGTTGGGATACAACTACCGGTGTGCTGGAACTGGGTACGCCCCAAACCGCAGCCATACCAGAGGTCCTACAAGATAGCTCGATCAACTTGCAGCGGTATCGTACAAGCAACTGGCTGCAACAGCACTTAAAAAGTAATGTGTATCCTCTTGAGATGGTGGAGCAGAGCGCCCAGACAAGCTATGGCAGATTGGCCCATCAATTTTTAGCACAACTGACTGGCATAAATGCATGGCCAGCAGTATTATCTGCTTGGCAAGCATCAGGAGAAATAAGTCAAGCAGAGGCGTTGCAATTACAACAGCATCTCACGGCGCTTTTTCAGAACCCACAGGTTAGAGATTGGTTCACCGGGGATTGGGAAGTAAAAAAAGAACCTGCAATCTTGATCCCCTCAGGCCAGGTATATCGGCCTGACAGGGTGCTTTTGAGACCTGGCAATGCCGTGGTCATCGATTTTAAGACGGGCCAACCACATGACCGCCACGGCCAGCAAGTGAAAGCCTATACAGCACTGCTCAGCGGCATGGGGTATGCACAGGCAGAGGGGTATTTGCTTTACTTGACAACGGGCAAAGTGGTAGCTTGTTGATGGGGCCGGTGTGTGACTCCGCACGACAGACCGGTACAGGGATGAATGCCGCGCTGGTACAAAGCTGTGTAGGCTATCGCTAGCATCGCTGCCGTATTAAGGTCGACGGGTATGGCCATGCAACTTGAGGTGTTCAGTTTGCTTATTTCCCCCTGTTCTGGGAGTCAAGTGCCCTATGATAATTCCCGGGAGTTTGTACAAATGATACGATGGTCTCCAGAACAGGCTGCCCAGTCCTCAACAGCGCGCAAATATGGCTCCACCACAGCACTCACAAAAAACTCACTTAACCCTTGCTAGCTGTTGGATAGAGTAGCTAACAATCTTTTCAATAAAAGATTTTGATTTTGTTAGTAGATAGGGTGGGCTCAATCCTGGGCTATCGTTCACTTCAAAAATGTATAATCTTCCGTTCACTACTGTAGCATCCACACCTGCTATGTCGACCCCCATCAGGTTACACGCCCTTCTTATTTCTTCTTGCTGTTCGGCAGAAAATACGGCATCCAATTCTACCGTTTCCGCATTCGCACCCAGCGCCATATTAGAGGCACAAGTCTGCTTATTGCTTGCTGTGAAACGCATCGCCCCAATAATTTCACTTCCTACAACTAGGATCCTGTAATGGTAAGAAAAACCAGCCTTATTCTTACTAGAAATATACTGCTGTAACACAAGCGGTTTGGGGCCAACGCGAGCACCTACCAAATAATTAGTCAGTAAAACTTTACGCAACTTCTGTCCGTCGTCAACATGGATAAAGCTCAGGTTCCTACCACCACTTCCCTCTCCTTTGATCACTACCATATGATCAAAATTCTGTTTGATCATTGAAAGACAGGCATCAATGGGCGTACCCACCTCGACAATCAGCGTCTTGGGCGTGGGGATCCTGTGCGTGTCAAACAGTTGCATCATATCATACCTATTGTTTGCATAGCGCTTTGCTCTCAAGGGATCTACACAGGGGACACCATGACGCTCGAATGCCGATTGCCAAGCATATGCCAAATCTCTGGCTTTTGCCTTGCCCCAAGTTCTAAAGTACGCCAAGTCAAAATCTTTTATGGAATAGCGCCCTCCCCTGAGGTAAATAAGGCCTCTTTTTTCGTCTATGCGGGTTGACGAGTCTAAAAATGCACTGACAACTTCATGTCCATATGCTGCGTATGTCTTTTCCAATTGGATAGAGCTATCGCTCTTTGACTGGGAAAAGATAATAACTCTTTTGGGTGCTCCAGGCTCACCCAACGCGCTAAAACAAACAAGCCATAGCAGGAAAGCGATGAGCCTAGATGGCTTAATCCTAGATACAGACATTCTATTTACTGTTTACTATCTACGACAAAAAGTCCGACCAGCATAGACTACGTTCAGATTTGCTAGTCGAAAGGACAGACGCCCACCGGCTCAGGTCTCGGAAAAAGGACTAAACAAGGGCTTAGCTAACCTGATCTCATTGTAAAAACTTAGTGGCACTTATGTTAAGTATAATGCCAGAAATAAACAATAAACCGAGTTACAAGCACGGGATACGCATAAGGAATGAAACTTTTGCATGGTTAATTTGGGCACTGGGTTAGATGTTTATGTCTCTCTAATCTTTCTTGCAATATTCTCTGTCCATACTTCACTGACCGAAACATGTCACTAATGGCCGTTACAAGACTATATTTTTTTCAGAATACCTAATAATATCAAGTCATTTGATATTGTAATCTATTATTGATACAATACAGCGAAAAGTTTAATCAAATGACATAAGATAACGTGCCTCTGTTGATGACCTTGCCGCCTATCTCTGTAGACATCTCCATACTTGCTGTCTTTTTTCTTCTCAACATCGTCGTAGGCTTTTTATACAGAGGCAAAAGGCAATCTTTCCGCGAATTTGCTGTTGGTGACAAGCAGTTCTCTACTCCTATCCTGACCGCCACTATTGTGGCCACATGGATGTCGGGGGGTGCTTTATTCATCAATCTAGAGAAGACATACCAACAAGGCTTGTACTACGTCATACCCGATATCATAGGTACCCCTGTATACCTTATACTCACGGGATATGTAATAGGACCACGCATGGGTCGATTCTTGAACGACGTCTCTGTACCTGAGTCGCTCGGCAAATTATATGGTAAAACGGCGCAGGTCATTGCTGGGCTTACTACCGTATTGAGGTCAACGGGTTATATGGCCATACAACTGCAAGTAATTGCTAGCGTACTTGCAATGTTGTTTGACTACGAAGGACCCGCATTAGTCACTATATCAGCCATCATTATTACATTATACTCCCTTTCAGGCGGAGTCAAGGCAGTCACCCTCACTGATGTTTTGCAGTTTTTCACTTTTGGGACTTTACTTCCCCTACTCGCACTGACAATTTGGAATAACCTGCAAGACACTACACAGGTTACGCGTATGTTTCAAACCAATCCGCTTTTTTCTTTCAGAGAGGTGGCAAAGTGGTCACCTGAGTCTGGAAAAGCTCTTTTATTTATGGCTTATCTGGCTACACCCGCTCTGCCACCACAACTCTTTCAACGCATGGTCATGGCGCGTGACACAGTACAGCTCAAGCGTTCGTTTGGTTATGCTGCAATCTTGTGTCTGGGGATAGAGCTATGCATGCTATGGATCGCTATGATGGTCTTGGTGGATCAACCAGGGCCCGAAGCAGATAAGATCATGCGGCATATTGTCGATACGTATACCTATCCAGGGTTTAAGGGACTTTTAGGAATTGGTATTATTGCTTTGTCCATGTCTACTGCAGATTCGGTATTGAATTCTTGTGCGGTCATTATAGCCAATGATATTCTGCCTCCTCTTGGTTTACAAAAACAAAGTTCACTCAACGCAGCCCGATGGGCTACCCTGGTACTCGGCACCTTAGGCCTGGTGATGGTACTCAGCACGCAAGATTTGTTACAGCTCCTTGTAGGGGCTGCTAATTTTTACGTGCCTAGTGTTGCTCCTGCTCCCATGCTCATGGCCATTTTTGGTTTCCAAACCAGTGGCAGGGTCGTACTCATGGCGATGGGTGCAGGAGCAACTGCCGCTGCAGCATGTCTCTTTTACTTTACAAATATCCATAGCTTCTTCCCAACTATGCTAGCCAACATGATTACCATGTTGTGCCTGCATTATCTTCTGGGCGAGCCAGGCGGCTGGCAGAAGCTAGACCCTACGAGTCCTCTTGCTTTGGAGCGTGCTGCCCGGGTACAGCGTTGGCAATGGCGTTTCAAGATTATCAAGAACTTTAAACTCTATCCTTACCTGCAACAAAACCTGCCCCAGAACGAGGACTTTTACTTCTTCTTTGGTCTTTACACCATTGCTGCTACCTATGTAGCATTCTACGCCATTGGCACTTCTGATGTCAAGGCCTACCAAGGGATCTACAAAGGCATTTATCACGCCACTCTCTTTGCCACGACAGCCTTCCTTACTTTTCCTATCTGGCCCTCTACACTGAAAAATAGTCGCTTTATGGCCCTCTTTTGGCCATTCGGTATTGGCACCCTCTTCTTCTTTGCTGGCACGCTCTTGGTAATCATGAGTCGCTATCATCACGTGCAAGTGATGATCATGATGATGAATCTCTTGATAGCAGTCTTACTACTACATTGGCCGCTAGCGATTTTTTTGGCTTTTTCGGGGACCTATGCCGCAGTTTTTTTCTTTATGCGTTACACAGGGTCCGTGTTACCCTTGAGTTCACTCGGATCTGTACAGATGATCTATTGCGTCCTTCTTTTTGTCAGCTTAGCCTTGAAGGGGAAACAAGTCTACCGAGGTTTGGTTATCTCCCACGCACAGCTCAAAGAAGACAATAGTCTCGCCAATCAAATGTTTTTGACAACCATGCGTCACCAGGCACAACTGCAGCAGGAAGTTAGCCTACGACCTCTCCAAGCAGCAGGATATACCGAGTCATGGGAAACATCACAGCGTCCCTTACCCAAAAACCCTACCAGAGCACAGCTTATGGCTAGTAATACAGGCCTACAACAGCACATCTACGAATTAGACACTTTCAACCGGCACTTACAGCAGCTGCTTCATCTAGCACGGGAACCCATACATCTGGTTGTGGAGTGTATAGATTTAGATGCATTATGGCAAGACGTCCAGCGAACAATATACCAGCACAACCAAGCCACCAAGGTGATCCTACAGTACCACGCGAGCACGAAATTATTACAAGGAGATCGTAGTAAGATTGGAAGATTACTACGCACTGCGGTAGCCTATGCTGAAGCATACCCCAATACCCAGCGGCCTGTTTTATTATATATCGACGACACGCAACTCGCCTATCCTATTATGTCCATACCAGGTTATATCAAGCGTGTCCAGGCGTTGTGCATGATGATAACCACGGAGAGAACCCCGCCGAGACTTAAACAGTGGTACTTAGGTAGTGTAGATCACGTATCACTGCAATCGTTCCAAGATGTGGGAGAGCTGCCCCTTGCCTACAATCAGCAAATTGTAGCAGCCCACTATGGGGCTGCTGAGATCATCTCAACAGCTACTGGGGTGACGCAGGTGTATGTTTTTCCCGAGGATGTACGGGCGGTGCGCCCGCCTACAATGGACCAACATCAGGTTGCTCCGTCATTAAAAATAATCCCTGAGACGGCGCAGCCAGTAGAGCAAGTCTTCGTACAGCAAGTGCTTGCTGAGACACCTATGGACCGAAAGCTTCTAGAAAAAGCCATACAACTGATCAAACAGCCCAAAGTAGGTAGCCAAAGAGATACAGCAGTACTCACTTATCTACACCCGATGGCAGTAGCCAGTATTCTCTTGACCTATACGCGAGATGCTGATACGCTCTTGGCAGCGCTGCTACACGATACCATCGATACAACACGCCTCTCTTCGCATTGTATTGCCTTACACTTTAATCCTGTTGTAAAACGTATTGTAGAAGGCGTGTCTTCTGTAGACAGTCGCTTGAATAGTTTTAAGAAGATACAATTATCTGACCAAGAGATTATGCTCAAGTTGGTGGAAGAAAAAGACGAACGCGTGCTCTATGTCAAGTTGGCAGACCGTCTGCATCACATAAGGATGATGGAAGGCCACCTTGCCAGTACGCAGCAGGAAAGAATGGCCGAAGAAACGCTAAAGTTGTATGTACCCCTTGCTACCCACTTAGGCCTTAAGCTGATCGCTGAAGAGTTGCGGCAAAGGTGCACTAAAAGTACATCTCTTGTCTAAGAAGAGGAGTACGACACACGGTGCTCCTTTGGTTTTGTTAAGAAATAAATCATGAAAAGAATCCTTTGTCTACTTGTAGTACTCTCTCTGGGCGGTGGTATTGGAACCGCATCGTCGAGAGCGCATGATGTGTCTACGCAACCTCCCTTATTGAGTAAAAGCGATAAGATAGCGATCGTAGCTCCAGCGTCTAAAGTTGAAGAGTTGAAGAAAGTACTTGAAAAGGCGAGCAAAACCTTTCAATCCTGGGGATTAGAAGTTGTGTTGGGTGAATATATCAGTGTAAATAGCTGTAATGCATTTGCTGGGTCAGACGCACAGAGAGCCAAAGATATGCAATGGGCGCTTGACGATCCGACCATTAAGGCTATTGTCTCTTTGAGAGGCGGATACGGTACCACGCGTATTGTAGACCAACTTGATTTCACGCGGTTTCTAAGAAGCCCCAAGTGGGTCGTCGGTTTTAGTGACATGACTACCCTACACATAAAACTGCATAACTTGGGTTTTGTATCTGCTCATGGTGCAGTGCCCTCGCTTTTTTCAAATCCTCAACACAAGGCTTCCATTGATAGCTTAAGAACACTACTCTTCGTAGGTACTGCCCATTTGACAGCTCCCGCTAATGCGTTGAATAGACTTGGTACAGTAACAGCACCTGTGGTGGGAGGCAATCTGACACTAATCTGTAATAATATGGAGACACTGTCAGCACTCGATACTAAGCACAAGATTCTAGTGATTGAAGAGGTTGGGGGGTATCTCTATGCTTTAGATAGGATAATGGTTCAGTTAAAACGGGCTGGGAAGCTTAAAGATTTGGCGGGGCTTGTTGTAGGAAAGATGGTCTATATGCAAGATCTTCCGTCCCTACCAATGCATAAGCGTGCTGAGGAAATCATACGGGAACATGTTGCTAGCTACAATTATCCCGTAGCTTTTCAATTTCCCATAGGTCATCAAGCACCTAATCTTGCGTTTCCACACGGTAAGATCGGAACGCTTTGTGTGGAGAGTGACAAAGCGAGTCTAGTTTTCAAAAGATAGCCTGTAGAGATGCTCGCGGTATGAGCGTTAAAAAGACCACATGCATACCCACGTGCCCTCGGCACTGCGGTGGGGCCTGCGCGGGAGCGGCTTTTGCGAATGTGGAGGCGCAGCTTCCGCTTCGCGCAGGAGCGGTTCTGGAGTTGTCTTGCCACCGTGCCCTCGGCACTGCGGGGGGCTGTGCGGGAGTGGTTCTGGTGTGGTCTTACTACAGTGTCCTCGGCACCGTGGGGGCTGTGCGGAGGAGCAACTTTTTTGTTATTCTGGTGGAGAGTTTCAATAGTCGAGTTTTAAGAACCTCTCACAGGAGTGAGCATCGTTTTGAGCAAGGCGTGGCTTTCTACTCGGGATTAGCGAGAAAATGGCCCCAAGGACAACGGCCAAAAAATTACCTGCTCATGCTTTTAATAGCAGTATCAAGTTGAACCTCATCCCTGCCAATAGGGCGTTGTTGCTATCGCCGATAGATCCCTTCAGGTAGTTGCTGCCCATTCTGTAGTTGCCTTACAGATGGCCTATCATTGCTCAAGTCGATAGGGAAGGTGATGTTTTTCGCCTGCACGGTGGTGTGTACCATGCCTTCCTTAGCCTTCTTCACCTTGTCTGCGTGCAGGGCCACCGAGAGCGCAAACAGCTCGGTTATGCCTTCTTCTCCGAGGCGGTGTCTACAATGGATTCAATCACTAGCGGCACAGGGTTGGCCCCACGGGAGGGTAGCCTCAAAATATGCATGAGAAGCTAGTATTCGAAGGAATTACCCTTGCTTAATACTCGACTACCTAGTCAGCTTGTTGTAGCACCTTTCCCCAACAGACAGGGGCCTATACTTTTGGGCCTTGCGTTGGATACTGCTGCGCCAACCTCTTGGGTGTGGTAGTTGATCGTTTTTGGTTGAACCATACCCCTCGTCTGCCAAGATGCGACTGCCTGCAGGAGGGGTTACTGAATCATCGGGCGGGAGTTAGTATCTTGACAAGTCACAACCCGAGGCCACTAAAAAATTCTCTTATTGGCAATATGCCATGCAAAGGTCTCGATGCTATGCGACCCTGCAGTTCTTTGTTCTCATGGCTAAGAACCTGGTCTCGGGCTTATCGCGGAAGCATGGCAGGGGTGGTGCTCAATCAGTAGTCAACCACACTTGGATGGGAAAGACAGAGGATAGCCAGTGTACTGTTGGCTGGTTGGCTTTTTTGATAGTACCTTACCCGGGTCATACATCGACTCCATTTTCTGACCTGCTTGCCCGTGGCTTTACAAACCTCTTTCTTAGAAGACTTGGCAGCCGAGCTCTATGCCCAGCACCGCCGTCGTCTCCATGAAATAACCGTTGTTTTCCCTACTTGGCGGACAGTGGAGGTGTTCAAGCGCTGTCTGGCTGCCCATCTGTCTCAACCCACTTGGGCTCCTAGGATCCTAAACATTGAAACATTGATGCGACAGCTTAGTCCGCTCAAACAAGCGAATACCCTGCTATTAACGCATGTACTTTATCAGACTTTTCAGGCATTAAAACCACGAGAGGAATCTTTTGAGCAATTTTATTTTTGGGGGAGTGTGTTACTTCAAGATTTGGATGTCATCGAGAAGTACCTGGTCGATGCTGATCATCTTTTTACCGACCTGAGTCAACAAAAAGAGCTTAGTCTATCTTACGATTATTTGACCGAAGCGCAACGAGCCACTATTCAGTCTTTCTGGAAGAATTTTGAACGACGGCTGTCGACACATCAACAGGAATTCCTTGACCTCTGGAAGCTACTTCCTACAGTCTACCAATACTTTAAAAAACGGTTACAGGACCGGGGTATTGGTTATCAGGGGCTGTGCCATAAAGCAGCCTACGAGGCCTTGGTATCAGGCACTACAGCGGTCCCACATGGTCAGTGGGTTTTTGCTGGGTTTAATGTGCTAACACCTGTAAAAGAAAAAATATTGGCCTGGTACCAAAAAAACCTACCCACATCATTTTATTGGGACTTGGATGCCTACTACATGGAAGATATGCAACAAGAGGCAGGGATATACTTGAGGGCACATCAAAAAAAGCCGTACTTCCAGGCCAGCTTTAGCAAACCCTTTCCTAAGCGACTTTCCGAGGGTGCTCAAGAGATTTGTCTCACAGCCGTAGCGTCTGAGGTAGGACAGGCACAGGTGATGGGTGCCCAGCTACAGGCTCTTATGGAGGCACAAGGGGTAGATTTTGTACCCCAGAAAACAGCCATCGTTTTGGCCAACGAATCCCTACTCCTGCCCGTACTGCACGCTTTGTCCCTCAACGCGACCCAAGTCAGTACACACCTGGGCTATCCGCTCAAAAATACGACTACTTACCACCTGCTCGAGCATCTACTAGTACTGCAATCTGCTGCTCAAGAAAAATCTTATTCAGGCTGCTGGGCTGCCCATCATGTACTGTCTGTGCTCAACCACCCGTACATAATGAGCTGGGACGTTACCATGGCACAGGTTACTATCAACCGCATCAAAGAAGCCAAGCATAGTTACGTAGATCAGGCCACGCTGGTCCAAGAGAATGCTTTTTATGCTACAATCTTTCATATTTTGGGCCCCCAAGATTGCCTGTTACAGTATTTGATCGGGGTGTTGAAGCATGTGAGCTCTTGTATAGAAGCTTCCGATGTGCCTTCACACTTCTTAGAAAAAGTAGCGTTACATCAACTTTTGCGGCAGCTAGGTAGACTGCAAGAAGTTTTGACGCCCCCCCTTACTAAGGGAGAGGCATTGCTCCAACTACTTCGGCAGCTGGTACAGTCTGTTCGGCTTCCCCTAGGCCTTCAATCACCAGACGGCATTCAGGTATTGGATATACGTGCTACGCGCAACTTAGATTTCGATTATGTCTTCATTGTGGGGATGAATGAGGGCCATTGCCCAGCACAGAATAGCTCAGCTTCCTTGATCCCATATAGTCTTCGTAAGGGCTATGGCCTACCCACAGCCGACCAGCACCAATCGGCCTTGTATGCCTATTATTTTTATCGCTTGCTTCAGCGCGCCCAACAGGTGTATATCACCTATAGTACAAAAACTGCAACTGGCAACCAGAGTGAGATGAGCCGTTACCTTTGGCAGCTGCTCTATGAATCTAAGTTGTCTGTGAAAAAAAAGGCTGTTGCTCAGCCCATTTACTTATCTACGATTCAGCCTATTGTGATCCCTAAGAAGGACTTAGTCTGGCAGCGGTTGAGGAAGTTTATACTACATGCTGACGGCACGGGGCAGCACTTGACGCCATCTGCATTGAATACGTACCTCGACTGTAGTCTGCGTTTTTACTTCCACTATCTTGTACAACTGCAGTCTCCAGCACCACTCCAACAAGCGACCCACGCGTTGGTATTTGGTAAGCTCTTGCATGTAGCCGTGGAAAGGCTGTATACACCGCTGATGAACAAAAAATGGGGCCAGCCTCTGCAGCTCCAGGACTTGAAAGTGTTGCAAAAAGACGTAGAGCTTGTAGTCAAAAATACTTTTGCCAGTGCTTTTCACCCAGGTCAGCATCAATGGATGTCCTTGCAAGGCGGTGATGCCATTGCTCAGTCCGTTATGACCAAGCTGGTGAGGAGAGTTTTGGTTCTTGACCAAGCGTATGCCCCTTTCGTACTCATTGGCCTAGAGGTGGGTCGTCAGATCCCTCTTGATCTCGACTTTGATCTGGACCCAGCCACACGTGTGCGGTTGCGTGGTATCATAGATCGAGTGGATTGGAAAGCCGGTGTTTTTCGTGTGTTAGACTACAAGACTGGCCTTGATGAGAAGAAGATAAAGAGTATTCCCGTCTTGTTCGATAGAGCAGCCCTCAGACGGAATAAAGCGGCTTTTCAAACATTTTTTTATGCATGGCTCTTTCAACAGCGGGGCCGTGCACACATTACTGCCATGACTCTAGCCTCGGGCCAGCAGACTAGTCCTGTCGGAGACGTCAGCATCATGCCAGGTCTGCTTAATACCCGCCAGCTCTTTGATGATCATTTTGACCCTCGGTTTTTCCTCCAAAAACCCGGTAGCCGCACCCACATCCCTATCGAGGACATTACGCCTTATCAAGAAGAGTGGGAGCAAGGATTGCGCCAAACGCTGACGGAATTATTGAACCCTGCTGTTCCTTTTTCCCAGACGGATGATGAGACTCGGTGTGTATCCTGTCCTTATAAAGGCATCTGTCAGCGATATTAAGTGCGCTTGGATCAATAGGATCAGATTGTAGCCTACTCTTTTTCCTCGTTAAGAAGGTAAGTGCCGTTGCCGTTATGCTCCTTGGATAGGATCCAAGCCAATGGGCGCGTATGCCCATTAGGGTTGATCGATTTCAGGTGCTTCTTTGCGCATCTGAGTAGTACAAGAGGGTGTATACGGCATAGGGCTGGGTTACTTGTACTTATTTTTTAGCGTTGTTCTTTGTTCTTGGAGTGCATCTATACTTTCATCAATATCGCCTCTGCTAACGCTTAAGATGATGCCCACAGCCATGCCTGTGAATAAAAGAGAGGTGCCTCCCATACTTACAAAGGGCAAGGGAATTCCTGTAACAGGTCCCAGGCCTACTGCTACACCCATATTGACCATGGCTTGGAGTACCAGTGCAAAGCTGAGGCCAGCTGATAACAACCCACCGTAAGCCCGGTTGCTTTGAGAAACATTACGAATGCCTTTGTAGAGCAAGGCTAAGTACAGCAGTACGACCACGATGCCACCCACTAGACCATACTCTTCTACCAGAATAGCATAGATGAAATCTGAGTAAGGATGGGGTAAAAAGTTTCTTTGCTGGCTGTTGCCTGGTCCCTTGCCATACAACCCACCCGTGGCAATTGCGATGTATGCCTGCTCTGTTTGGAAGGGTAGCTTGTCTTGGGTAAAGACTCTCAGACGGCTCAGCGCTGTTGCGCCCCTTTGTCCTGCAAACATAGCAACGCAACCTACCATGAGGCCGACTGCCGTCAGCATCATAAGGTATTTGATAGGTGTTCTGCCGATATACATCAACAGCATACAGGTAAGCAAGAGCAACAAAGCAGAAGAAAAGTTAGTAAGTGCAATGAGACCACAAATGACGCCACACCACACTAGCATAGGCATCAAAGTTTCCTGAAAATTGCCAATGTGGCGCTGTTGTTTGGCCAGCATATTGGCGAGATTGGCTATCAAAGCGAGTTGGGCTAAATCGGAGGGTTGAAAAGCCTTGTTGATGACGGGGATGGTCAGCCAACGAGAAGCTTCATTGAGGGTGAGTCCATAGCGCCAAGTCAAGAGTAGTAGCGGTATAGAGATCCATAAAGCAAGCTTAGACAGGCCTGCATAGTAGCGATAGTCGATCTTATGTGCCACCCACATGACTCCCAAACTACTCAGTATTAGCAAAGAATGTTTGACCAAATAATATTCTGTATTGCCTTGCATCTTGCGATAAGCCAAAGCGCTGGCAGCACTGTAAACGGTCAGAATGCTCAAAGTGGTTAATAACAACATGATCGCCCATATAAATGGGTCACCTTTGAGATGGCGTTTTAACCACTGATTAATGGGTTGTTTCACCGCTTGGTTGATTTTGCTCATGAGGTCAATGGGCTGTTTATCGCCTCTTGTCTTGGGCACTTTGTGCTAGCAGCACGGCTTGTTTAAAACGTTCGCCTCTGTCTTCAAAATTTTTGAATAGGTCAAAGCTAGCGCAAGCTGGGGAGAGCAGTACAATGTCTGTAGGTTTTGCTAACGCAAGTGCTATGGCTACTGCCTCTTCCATGTACTGTGTTTCATGGATAGGTGCTACGAGTTGCTGAAAGGCCTGGCGTATCTTCGTGTTGTCTTTTCCCAGGCAAACCATCGCCTTGATACGTGTTTTGGCAAGAAGTTGAAGTATTGTATAGTCATTGCCTTTGTCTATGCCGCCCGCTATCCAGACGATGGGTTGCGAGAAACTCATCAAAGCAGCGTAAGTTGCCGCGACATTGGTGCCCTTGGAGTCGTTGTAGAAATGGACGCCATCAATTTGCGTAACCCACTCGATGCGGTGAGGGATACCTTTGAAAGTCGTTAGTCCTGCTTGTATTTGGGCCGTGTCGATGCCTAGGATTTGGGCCACTTTTAAGGCCACTAGGGCGTTGAACTTATTGTGCTTTCCCGAAAGTTTGAAATTAGAGGCATCGAATATGGAACGCGATGTATCTGCCCCGGTGCTGTGCTCTATTGATATGGGATGTTGACGAGGTAATAGGGTATGTTCCTGTCGATAAGTCCGTATGTGGGCGTCGTCTTGGTTGTAGATGAAATGGTCTGTAGAAGTCATATTGCGCAGTATGTTGAACTTAGCTCGCGTATAAAGTTCCATTTGGCCCTGATATCGATCTAGGTGATCTGGCGTGATGTTCAGTAAACATGCAATAGCTAGTTTGCAACCGTATATCCCCTCTAACTGAAAACTACTCAACTCGAGTAGGTAGTATGCACGATCTTTTTCTAAGACTTTTCTAGCAAAGCTGGTGCCTACATTGCCAACCATATCCACATCAAGCCCTGCTTCTTTTAGCAAGTGGTATATGAGGTGTGTTGTGGTTGTCTTGCCGTTGGTGCCTGTCACGCCAATTAGTGAAGCCTGGGTATAGCGGCTGGCTAGCTCTATTTCGGAAATGATGGGGATACCTCTTTGGTGAATTGCCTCAATGATGGGGGTAGTATCTGGTATGCCTGGACTTTTGACTACTTCATCGGCTTCCAGGATAGTATCCTGGGAGTGATGTCTCTCTTCAAAGATAATTTCGTGTGCTATGAGCGCCTCTTTATAAGGTGCGGCAATCCTACCTGCATCGGAGACAAATACTGACAACCCCCTTGCTTGTGCCAGCAGTGCTGCACCTGTACCACTTTCTCCTGCGCCCAGAATCGCTATTTTTTTGATGGACATAAAATATATTGCTATGCGGTGTGTCAAGCCAACGGGCACTTCAAGTAACCACGGTGTGCATCCTAGTCGGGGCTTGTGTCTATTGAAAATAGCCCCTTGCCCACGCAAAGAAAAGCGTATGTGCATTGTGTTTTCCCCGGATGAGTAGCACTTTTGTGGGCCGTTGGGCACACAAAAAACGCAAGTTTATGGAAGAGATTCGAAATATTGCCATTATTTCTCACGTGGATCATGGCAAAACCACCATGATTGACTCGCTGCTGCAGCAGTGCGGCACCTTTCGTGCCAACCAAAACATCATAGAGCGGGTCATGGATAGTAATGACTTGGAAAAAGAACGGGGTATCACCATTCTTGCCAAATGCACTTCAATCAAATGGAATGATTTTCGTGTCAACATTATTGATACCCCCGGACACGCTGATTTTGGTGGAGAAGTAGAACGTGTGTTGTCTATGGCCGATGGTGTCATGCTATTGGTTGATGCTGCTGAGGGGCCTATGCCACAGACTAAGTTTGTTTTAGGTAAGGCACTATCGCAAGGATTGAAGCCTGTGGTGGTCATCAACAAAGTGGATCGCTCCGACGCCCGTCCCGATGAAGTAGTCAATGACGTGTTTGACTTATTTGCCACATTGGGTGCTAATGACCAGCAGCTTGACTTTCCTATACTTTATGCTTCAGGACGTAGTGGCTGGTGTGTGCGTGAATTGCAAGATGAACGAAAAGACCTTACGCCCATGCTAGAGCTCATCGTGGCGCATGTGCCGGTGCCTCAGGTGGATAAGGAAGGGCCCTTTGCCATGTTGGCTACCTTATTAGATTCAGATGCATTCCTGGGTCGTATGCTCACAGGGCGCATTGTCAGTGGCACGGCCACCTTAAATATGCCTATCAAAGTATTGAACTTGCAGGGTGAGCAGTTAGAATGCGGCCGGCTCACCAAACTACAAATCTTCTCTGGCGTGGAGCGTGTGCCGGTGAGTAAGGCTGTTGCTGGTGATATTGTCTCTATTGCCGGTACGAAAATTGCCTCAGTGGCCGACACAATTTGCGATGTAAGTGTCAACAGACCGGTACCCTCTACGCCCATTGACCCACCGACCATGGCCATTACCATCAGTGTCAATGATTCTCCCTTAGCTGGCCAAGAGGGCTCAAAAGTGACCAGTCGTATGCTCTATGATCGGCTCATGGCAGAGGCTGAAACCAATGTGGCCATCACTGTCACCCGGTCAGCAAACAAAGATAGTTTTGAGGTAGGTGGCCGTGGAGAATTGCAATTGGGCGTACTCATCGAGACAATGCGTCGCGAAGGATTTGAAATGTCTATTTCACGTCCACGTGTTTTGCTCCAAAAAGATAGCAATGGTGTACTACTGGAGCCTATGGAAGAAGTTGTCGTTGATGTTGATGAGGATTTTAGTGGAACGGTGGTGAAGAAAGTATCGTTGCGCAAAGGGATTATGACAGATATGCGCCCGTCTGGTAGGGGAAAAACGCGCATTACTTTCTTGGCCCCGTCGCGCGGATTAATTGGTTATCAAAGTGAGTTTCTCACCGATACACGGGGTACGGGCGTGATGAACAGACTTTACCATAGTCATGCAAAACATAAGGGTGCTATTGAAGGCCGTCGCAATGGTGTGCTTGTCTCCACGGGTCAAGGTGATGCTGTTGCTTACGCTATCTTCAATCTGCAGGATAGAGGCACCATGTTTGTGAGTCCTCAAGACAAAGTTTATGGGGGCATGATAGTAGGCGAACATAACCGAGAAAACGACTTGGAAGTCAACATTTTGAAGGGTAAGCAACTCACCAATATGCGTGCTTCTAGCACAGACGAGGCGGTGCGACTTGTGCCGCCTCGTAGAATCTCACTGGAGGCGATGCTCTCCTATATTGAAGAGGATGAGCTTCTGGAAGTGACACCAGAAAGTCTCCGGCTACGTAAACGTGAGCTGGATCCCAACAGTCGCAAGAAAGCTTCCCGGACTGCTAAAAAATAAAAAAGGAAGAGTCTTTTGAGTAAGGGTGCTGCTGCTTTCGATGGAGTCTTGATGGCCGATACGGTGCGCGGACGAGGTGTCCGTGTGAGTCTAGCAATGGCCCTGACGTATGCCGCACACTAGTACGAGCGGCTCTTTTTTTGATGCCGCAAGAGGGTGGCTAAGGTGATGACCATGACAACACAAAATATGAACACAGGTGTGGAAGGGGTATGTAGGGTGACGATGTCTTGCTCGATGAGTCCTCGTTGACATAAAAAGAGCGTGATTAGCGTGAAGACGTTGTTAAAAAAATGCGCAATTATAGGAAAAAGTAAATCCTTGGTCCACCAATAAATATAACCAAACAATGCCCCGAGTAAAAACCGAGGCAGGAAGCCATAAAACTGAAGATGAATGGCGCTAAAGATAAAAGCGCTGATTCCAATGGCCAGGTGGATGTTATCGGTGAGCTCATGGCAAATTTTCTGGACTAGGCCCCTAAAAAGGAGCTCTTCACCCACGGCGGGAATAACACCTATGACCACGATGGCTCCCCCTAGCTCCTCTAGCGATCGAAAAGTGGTGAATAGGGTGGTAATTTTTTGTAAGGTAGCTTCTTTTTCTTGTGCCCATATTTCAAATGTCTTGAGCCAGTGGGGAAATGTGATAACCGTGTTCCATTGAATCAACCAGGTGTTGACCACCATGAAAACTAGGACTAATCCTAGAGTGAGGAGTAAGGGTATAGTGTAACGTTGGTTCCACTGAAAGAGTGTCTGTACACGCTGCTGCGTGAAAACGTGTAAGTAGAGTAAAGGTGCTACAATAAATGCACTGCTAGATATGATAGCTTGTACCATGAGCAGTGGCCACTTCGGAGGTATCGCTGTCTTCATAGCTTCTTCAACGCTACCAATACCTGAAAAAAAAACTTTGGACGCTGCCAGTTTGCCTAAAAGAGCACCCAACGTTACCAAAGAAAATAACAAGGCAAGATGGCTCCAGGACGCTCTGCTGACGGATGTAGAAGGAACCGTATGTTTTCTAGGCATATATGCACCAAACTTACATAAAAATATGGAGGCCTATCACTGATTGACCCACTTATACGTGGTTTCAGCAACTGATTTGAAAAGAGTACGAGACCGTCCTTACAATATACTATGGTACAAATTGGAGACATACAATTGGGCGACTTCCCGCTATTGCTGGCCCCCATGGAAGATGTGAGTGACCCTCCCTTCAGGGCCGTGTGCAAAGAAAAAGGAGCCGACTTGATGTACACAGAATTTATTCCTGCAGAGGGCCTGATTCGTGATGCCACCAAAAGTATCCAGAAACTAGATATTTATGACTATGAGTACCCCATGGGTATCCAAATTTATGGTGAGAAGATCTGTTCCATGCGTGAAGCAGCCGCTATTGCCGAAGCTTCCCGGCCGGCTCTTATCGACATTAATTATGGCTGTCCGGTCAAGAAAATAGCCTGTCGTGGGGCTGGTGCAGGTATTCTCCTGGATCTCCCTAGAATGCAAGCCATGACCGCAGAGATTGTCAAGCGTGTCTCGTTACCCGTGACCGTGAAAACCCGTTTGGGCTGGGATGATCATACGATTAATATCGTGGAAGTGGCCCAAAGGTTGCAAGATGTGGGTATCCAGGCTCTGACTATTCATGGAAGAACCAGAAAGCAGATGTACAAAGGAGAGGCCAATTGGGAACTCATTGCAGCAGTTAAAAATCATCCTCATATCCACATCCCTATCTTCGGCAATGGCGATATTAATAGTCCCCAAAAGGCTCTAGAGTACAAGCATAAGTATGGTGTGGATGGTATCATGATTGGGCGCGCCAGTATTGGCTATCCTTGGATCTTCCAAGAGATCAAGCATTTTATGAAGGCGGGTTCCGTACTTCCGCCACCCAATTTGCGGGAACGAATAGACGTCATCAAAAAGCACTTACGGTATGCGCTGCAATGGAAAGGTGAAAGGACGGGTTTGTTAGAAATGCGAAGTCATTACACTAGGTATTTCAAGGGGGTAGAAAATATCAAGTCTCTTCGGACACAATTGATCACAGCTCCTACCCTTGAGGCCGTAGATGACATCTTGGACGAGATGGCGTATGTCTTTGTGCACTGATGGTAGATTGCTATAAATGCTATAGAAAATAAACAATAATGACTATTTTCCGGCTTCCTAGGCTGTTTTTATATCTCAAGCTAAGTGGATTTCCAGGCACCATGAAACAATACATACTGCTTACAGTGCTCTCATTGGGTATCACGGTGGCGCATGCCCAGGGAAAGCTAGGCGTTCAACTATCGCCCGGCATATCCTTGAACAGAGTGCATACGAATCCCAACAACCAAGGTTTTTCTTCAGCAGGGGCCGCTTTTTACTTTAAAATTGGTGCCATCTGTGATTATCCTATTCGAGAAAATTACTACGTGAGTACGGGGTTGTTGTATTCAGCCCAACATCTTGCTATCGAAAATAAAAAATCATCACCTGGCCTTTTAGAATCGCATGCACTGCACTACTTACAAATTCCTTTTCTCCTCAAACTTTACACAAGTGAGCTCACACTAGACACCCGACTCTACGCGTTGTTAGGCATTGTCAGCCAACTTAGAATTCATGCGAGAAACACTGAACTGCAAGAAAACTTGCAACAGCCTTTCATGAAGACATTTCATCGTTGGGGCTGTTCAGGGTTGCTAGGTATAGGGTTAGAGTACGACCTTAGTTTGTCTACTAGTATTTTCGTCGGCGTTAGTTATCAGTATGGGCTGTTAAATGTCATTGCACAACATGCTCAACACCCACCCGCTTCCAGGATGATGGGTTATAGCGATCTGCTGAGTATCGACCTGGGAGTAAGATTTTGAGCAAATTTTGGCGCATCGCGCGGCCCACCTTCTTCATATTCATCACAGTCGCTTCCGGTTACATGCACCTCTTAAGGCATTGAGCCTTTGTCATGCGCTTCGAAAGGCGATGGTGGCCTTCATGCTATTATGCCGTGGAGCGCTGCGCTGGCTGCGTGTGTGACACCAAGAGGCTACGAGGAAGATCATCTTTCAGCAGCACGCTATAACTATGTTGCCACCCGCTTATCATACATGCTAGTGAAGATTAAGAACATTTTGCTATGTTTGCGGATTGTGCATGTCATGCACGCTTCTGATTAAAGAACTTGAGGTATAAGCCTCGTATGTCGTAGCAATATGAAGTTATCCTCGTTTAAATTTGATTTGCCTTCTAAGCTCATTGCGCCCCATCCTGCCGCCAACAGAGATGAGGCACGGCTCATGGTCGTCCACAAAGATACTGGCCAAATCGAGCACAAGCAGTTTAAAGACGTAATCGATTATCTATCAGAAGACGATGTACTGGTAGTCAATGATACCAAAGTATTCTCTGCGCTGCTCTATGGGAGCAAGGAGAAGACGGGTGCACCCATAGAAGTGCTGCTATTGCGAGAGTTAAATAGGGAACATCATCTCTGGGATGCACTGGTAGATCCGGCTAGGAAAATTCGCGTTGGCAACAAACTATTTTTTGGTGATGGTGAGTTAGTGGCAGAAGTGCTGGACAATACCACGTCCAGGGGAAGAACGCTTAAGTTTCTTTTTGATGGAACAACAGAGGATCTACACGGCATCATTGAGCAGTTGGGTAATACGCCACTGCCTAAAGAAATCAAGAGAAAGGTAACACCTGAAGATCGCAGTCGCTACCAGACCGTTTACGCGCAGCAAATAGGCGCTGTTGTGGCACCTACTGCTGGCCTACACTTTACGCCTCACTTGCTTAAGCGGTTGGAGCTCCAGGGTATACACATCGCCTCTCTCACCCTACACATTGGCTTAGGATCGCTGAGGCCTGTCGACGTAGAAGACTTGACCAAGTATAAGGTGGACTCTGAGTTTTTGTCTATTCATGAGACAGTAGCACGCGTAGTTAATCAAGCGTTGGATCAGAGAAAGCGTGTTTGTGCTGTTGGTGTTTCTACTGCTAAAGCCGTAGAATCTTCTGTTTCTGCTGCTGGTGGGTTAAAGGTCAATCATGGATGGACCAACAAGTTCATTTTTCCTCCTTATCCATTCAAAGTCTGCACGTCATTGATCACTAACCTTCACTTGCCGGCATCAGTCCCACTTATGACTGCAGCTGCCTTAGGGGGGTATGATTTGATTATGGAAGCATATCAAATAGCCGTCAAGGAGAAGTACCGATTCTTTGTGTACGGTGATGCTATGTTGATACTATAACGGGTATGAGCTGATTACTTGTAGTGTGCACCACTTAGATCTGTTGCTAAAATTGATCTTTTCTTGCCTAAGAAAACGTTGTTGGGCTTCTTTGTGGGCATGCTGAACATAAAATAGTTGATAAAAGACGAGTCTGGTCCAAAATGTAGCATTATGAAAAGAGTGTGCCTGCACATTGGTCTATGCCAGTTTTTATTCAGTTTTTTTCTCTTATCGCATGTCTGGGCACAAGCACCAACGAGTCAAGACGTCCTAAAGCATGGTACGAAAGCCCAGATCGACCGCAATAATTTACCAGAACATATTGCGATTATCATGGATGGCAATGGCAGGTGGGCTACCAAGCAGGGTAAGCCAAGGGTATTTGGCCATCAAAATGCTATACAAAGTGTTCGAGAAGTGGTTGAAGGTTGTGGTGAGCTGGGCATTTCTTGTTTGACTTTATACGCTTTTTCTGCGGATAATTGGAAACGCCCCCCCAAAGAGGTAGAGAGTTTAATGTGCCTTATTGTTACTACTATTGACGAAGAGTTAGAGGAGCTCGTACAAAACAATGTGCGGCTCAACTTTATCGGTGACCTACTTAGCCTTCCAAAGAACTGTCAAGAAGCTATCCAGAGAGCTACGCAGCTTTCTAACCACAATCAGGGGCTGTTCTTGACCATTGCACTGAGCTACAGCGGGGGGTGGGACCTAGCTGAAGCTGCTAAAGGTATTGCTAGGGATGTGCAGGCGGGTATCTTGTCGCTGCAAGACATTGATGCCACTCTTTTCAAAAGATACCTTACTACCCAAGGTATGCCTGACCCGGCACTGCTGATCAGGACGAGCGGCGAGATGAGGCTTAGCGACTTTCTTTTGGGACAACTTTCCTACACAGAACTGTTTTTTACCTCTGTTCTTTGGCCTGATTTTAGAAAACACCATCTTTACGAGGCCATTTTGGAATACCAAAGACGAGCAAGACGTTTTGGCAGCTTGGGCGAGTAGAGTGTACTACAGCATGAAAAAGAGAATTTACCGCATCGCCTTAATGCAATTTGTCGCCAGCTGTGCGTTGGCCGTGGGCGCTTTAGCACAGCCAACGCCCACCTTTTATCCGATCGAACTTAATTATGCCGCTCCCGCCACTTACTTGATTAAAGACATTCAAATTACTGGTGTCAAGTCTTTAGACAAGGAAGCGATAGTGACCATTTCAGGGCTTAAGGTTGGTGATACGGTGCAGATACCTGGCTCAGCCATCGCGGATGCTATGCATAGATTGTGGCAACAGAAGCTAGTCAGTGATGTGGCCATTCATGCCTCTCAAGCTGATGATCATCGTGTTATACTCACTGTTAGTATTACTGAGAGCCCTAGATTATTAGGCTATTCTTTTGAAGGCTTAAGCAAAGGAGAGGAAGGAAAGCTCATCGAGAAGACAACGCTTGTGAAAGGGGAAGTTGTCACAGAAGAGCTCATCAGGAATACGCAAAAGATTATTGAGAATTACTGGGTAGCAGAAGGATATTTGTACGCAACAGTTACTATCACCGCTGTGCCTGATCCCGTGCGCACTGCCTATACTCACCTACATATCAGCGTCAACAAGGGGAAAAAATTAAGCGTCAATACCATACACTTTGAGGGAAATCAGCATGTTAGTAGCGATGTGTTAAGAAGCCAGATGCAGCACATCGGAGAAAAGCCTCGCTTTACGTTGGTTAAGGACATACTCAAGCAAGTATTTACCCTACAGCCCATCAGGGCGCAGGGCGTACTTTGGCGCCCATTCAGTTTCCAGAAAAGTTGGAATTACTTGCGTAAGCACGTGATTTTGTTGCCCTCTAAGTTTAATGAAGCTGAGTTCGCAGAAGAAAAGAAACGTATTATAAGCTATTACCAAAGCGAGGGCTTCAGGGATGCGGCCATTATAGAAGATAGGGTGAGTAGGCGGGGAGACGCTTTGCTCGATGTGTGGATTAAGATACGAGAAGGAAAAAAATACCATGTGGGGGAAATCAAGTGGGCAGGCAATTATCTTTATGATGACCGCACTCTCAACCAGATACTCAAGATCAGCAAGGGAGCTGTATACGATCCATTGCTACTCCAGAAGAGGCTTGGTAAAGATCCAGAGGTGCAGAGCATTGCTTCACTGTATGTAGACAATGGTTATTGCTTCTTTTATGCTGATCCGGTAGAGGTGGGGCTAAGAGACGACAAAGTAGACCTAGAAATCAACATACAAGAAGGACCTCAAGCCTCTATTAACAAGGTATTGATCGAGGGCAATAGGATCACGCACGATTATGTGATCAGACGGGAGCTCCGAACCTTGCCTGGCGATAAATTCAATAATAGCAATCTGCAAAGATCTTACCGAGAGCTAGCCCAGCTCAGTATTTTTGACCCTGCTATTGACATCCGACCCATCCCCAATGCTACCGGTAAAATGGTAGATATTCAGTGCCAAGTAAAAGAAAGGCCCAAATTTGAGGCGAGGACTGGTGGAGGTTGGGGAGGCGGGCGATTTATGGGGGAGCTTAATTTGTCTACCAACAATTTTTCTTTGGGCAATCTTTTGAAATTACGTCCTCCAATAGGAGGAGGGCAAGCATTGGGGCTGAAGGCTGAGACCGATGGTAAAGAATATAGGAACTATGTACTGCAGTTTACAGAGCCTTGGTTGGGTGGGAGTAAGCCTAGACATTTCCACCTAGGTTTGAACAAAGCTAGTGAAGGCAAAAGAAGCTCGATAGGTGGGAACACTATTTTGGGTACGAGGCTTTCTTGGCCAGATGACTACGTGGTATTGCGAGGTAGTATTGCCTACTATCGCCACAGTTACCAAGACTATTTTTTATTATATGACGAAGTATACGATCCCTCAGGAGGTAAAAATAAAGCCGATCAAAAAGGTGGGAAAGGTGTTTCGAAACCAAATAATAGGAAGATAGGTGGGCCAACAGAAGGTATTCTTAATGACTTATCTTTCGACATTTCGTTAGAACGCGATAGCACAAGTCCTAGTCCTATATATCCTACAGAGGGGAGTAGGTTGGAGTTGCACATCAATTTAACGCCTCCCTGGTCTCGGTTTTTGAATAAAAGGAGCGGTGGTCTTTCTCAGTCTGAGAAGTATCGTTGGAAAGAGTATCATCAGTGGATGTTAGATGGCTCTTATTTCCTGCGACTCTTAGACGATCTGGTACTGAATGTGCGCGGTCATTTTGGAGTGCTGGGCGGTTTTTCCTCTCAAAATAATATCGGCCCTTTTTCAAGATTCTATGTGGGGGGCTCTGGTTTTGGGGATCGCTCCTTGAAAGGTAAGGAAAATATCTCTTTGCGGGGTTATGAAGAGGGTTACATTACGCCCGAAGACAAAGTCAGTGGTTATCAAGGAGGGGTAATCTATAATAAATTCGTGTTGGAGCTTCGATACCCTATTATCTCTAGTTATTTTGCTTCCGCGTATGCTTTGGTTTTTGCCGAAGGAGGAAACACCTGGGCGCAGTACAGGGATTATGATTTTTTTTCCCTAAAGAGGTCGGCAGGTGTTGGTTTTAGGATATATTTGCCCTTTATTATTGGCACTGTGGTAGGCCTCGACTGGGGATATGGTTTCGATAAAAAAAAGACAGACAAGGCGTATAATGAATTTGACTTTCACTTCTCTATAGGAGTAAACTTGCGGTGAAGTCACGCTCGTTGGGCTATGAAGGGTTAGAACTCGTAGTAACTAATAAACAAAAAACCGAATATGATGCAAAAAAGAATCTTTTTAGCCTTGGCGCTGATGTTGAGCTTATGTAAGCTACATGCAAAGGACAAACGACCTGGTACGCAGTCTCCATCTATAAAAATTGGTTATGCTAGTATGGAATACATCTTTCGCTTCTTACCTGAAGTAAAGGCGATTGCATCGGAGTGCGCGAGCCTTGAAAAACAGCTTAGGAGTAAAGTAGAGGCTAGCCTAGCGGGATACTACCAGAAAGAGCAGGCTTTTAAGCAAGGTCGTGATACTATGACTGAAGCAGTCAGGAATCAAAAACAGTTGGAGCTGCAGCAACTGCGGGGAGACTGCGAACGACTTCAGCTCGAGTTTCAGGATAAGCTTGAAAGCAAGCACATTGATTTGTTAAAGCCTGTTTATGATAAGGTGAGCAATGCCATTGAGAAAGTCGCCGAAGAAGATGGCTATACACATATCTTGAGTGCTAGTGTGGGAGGTATGCCTGTATTACTTTATGTGAGCGAAGAGCACCATATCTCTGATCGGGTTCTGAAAAAATTGGGTGTTGATCCTGATAAGGCAAAAGACAAGAAACCGTAAGACTTCTCGAGAGATATTGCGTCCTGATGCTTTGACCGGCATTGGGGGTTGTTCGTGAGGTGAAAGGGCGTAGCTTTCTTGTTCGTCGCAACAAACTGGCCAGTGTGCTTCTCGATAGGGGGGTAGTACAGAAGCAGTGCCGGAGTGGGTTTGCGCCTTTTACAATGCTCATTCATAAGGAATGCTCCGTTCTTTAAGACGTGCCTGTTCCGGGGGGGACTCGTTGCCTTCCTAGAAAGGGTGCCAAGAAACGTTAGACCCAGGCTAAGACACTGTTGACAAAAAGACGGAAGGCTCGGTAGCCGTCTTTGGGGCGTGTTGCCTGTCTTTTTGGGGAGGCTGTGGTTTCAATGACATCGTCTAGCGGTTATAAGGGGAGCTTACCAAGTACGTCTCGTTAAATACTGTAAAAACTACTAAAGAGTAGCCGCCTAGTACTAGTAAGGGCAAGTTGCGCTCGAAGTGGGCTCTGGGCAGTACTTCGGGTGTCTCAGGATTGATGGGTGCTGAAAAGTTTTGAAAGACATGCTTGAGCAGGCCCAGAACAATAACTGCTGTGTTGTCTTATGAACGTTAAACGAAAATGCTGCCTGGCCATCTTGTGCTTGGCTTCTGTGGGCATAGCGTTGGCAGATCCCCCTCTAGAAACGGTGCTAGACAAGATCATTGCCAATGTTGACAGCTATGTCATCTTGCAATCAGAGTTAGAAGGTGCTTGCCAGCAATACTTGTCCCAAGGTAGGGGAGACATACCTGACCTAAAGTGTAAGATACTGGAGCAGTTGGTCATCAATAAGACACTACTCTCCAAGGCTAAGCAGGAGGGAGTACTGGTAGACAAAAAAGCTATAGCCCGGGCTCTCAGTAGCAATATGCAAGATCTTTTGGCACAAGCAGGATCAGAAGCGAGATTAACACAATCTTGGGGTAAATCTATACAAGAGATACAAAAGGAGATAAAGGAAAAGTTAGAGGAACAGATGTTGCTGAGTAACATGCGCACTCGTCTCATCACAGATATCGCTGTAACCCCACAAGAAGTAAAAGAATTTTTTGAAGCTTTGCCTGCTCAACAAAAGCCTTATTACCCTGCTGAAGTGGTAGTCAGGCAGATTGTGCAGTATCCACGAGTCAGCTCGCAGGTAACAGACGCTTTGATGGCACAACTTCAATCTCTGAAGATACGTCTACAAAGCGGAGAAGACTTCGAGGTCCTAGCTAAAGAGTACTCTCAAGATCTAGATTCTGCTTCCAAAGGGGGAGACATAGGGTTTTGGCGATTAGGTGAGCTGACTCCTGCCTATGAGGAAGCGGCACTGGCACTCGAACCTGGCGAGGTATCTGATCCGGTTATTACGGAATTTGGCTTTCATCTGATTCAGCTCACTGCCCGAGAAGAAGATAGATACAACAGCCGTCACATCTTGCTCAAGGCCCATCCGACAGTGCTTGATATAGAAGCATCCAAAGCTCGATTGGCCCAGTTGCGTGCGAACATTTTAGCAAAAAAAATAACTTTTGTGCAAGCTGCCATTAAATTTTCTGAAGATACCCTCACTGCTCCCATTGGGGGACTACTTGTGGGTAGTGGTGGTCGGGGTAAGGTATTGGTTGATGACTTGCCGCCAGATGTATACTTCGTTGTAGAGGAACTTGCTCCTGGTGCAATATCTGAGCCTGTGCTGTTGCCTGAAGCCAACGATAAGGACGCTGTCAGGTTACTTTTTCTGGAAGAGAGAGTAGCTCCCCATGAAGCCAACCTTGCACAAGATTATGCAAAGATTCAGCAGATGCTCATTGAGCAAAAAAGTGTCACTGCACTGACAACGTGGTTTGAGCGTGCACGGCAAAAAGCCTTTATCCGCGTGGCGCCTGAGTACCAGCACTGTGCACTGTTGAGATAATTGATGGAGCCTGCCTGCCAGTAGACTGCTTACTTCCTTCTTTTTTAATCATTTCCACTTTAGATTGGTTACCTTACCTATCTGTATAATTTTGACGTTCCTATACTAGAAGTGTGAAAAAATTGTCAACACGAATTCTTCATTTCAGGTGCCATGATCAATGGTTAGGGCCCTGTTTTGAGGTAGTCTCAGTGTCTTCAAGGACCTACTGTTGACCCATTACGGCGGTATGCATG
>CAYVYH010000008.1:34311-37095 GCA_964455155.1 uncultured Cytophagales bacterium
GGTAGTCTCAGTGTCTTCAAGGACCTACTGTTGACCCATTACGGCGGTATGCATGTGTATGTATCGACCAAGCTTGAGCCATGGTAACAAAAACGTTGGGTAGTGCTGTCTATGGGGTGAGTGCTTCACTCGTTTCTATTGAGGTAAATATCGTCAAGGGTACGCACTTTTTTATGGTAGGCTTGCCTGATAGCGCTGTCAAGGAAAGCCAACACCGGATCGAATCTGTCCTCAAACACACTGGCTATGCAATGCCCCGCCAGCGTGTCATTGTCAACCTTGCCCCAGCAGACATGCGTAAGGAAGGTGCTGCGTATGATCTTCCTATTGCTTTGTGCATCCTGCATGCGTCTCAGCAGTGCCATTTTGATCAGCTAGATGCTTATATGGTCTTGGGAGAATTGGCTCTTAATGGTAGCCTTCGGCCCATTAAAGGTGCGTTACCCATTGCTATCGAGGCACGTAAAAGAAACTGTAAGGGCTTCGTCCTCCCAATAGAAAATGCTCCAGAGGCAGCCATTGTCAACGATCTAGATATCATCCCCGTACATCATATTGAAGAAGCCATTGGCTTTTTTTCAGGCACTAAAACCGTAGCTCCTGCTGTCGTGAATACCAGGGCCATTTTTGCAAATGATGTTGACGATGATACATTTGACTTCGAAGATGTGCAAGGGCAAGAAAATATCAAGAGGGCGCTAGAAATTGCTGCTGCGGGTGGCCACAATGTTATTATGATAGGCCCTCCTGGCTCTGGTAAGACCATGCTAGCCAAACGTATTCCTTCCATTTTACCTCCCTTCACCTTGGAGGAAGCTTTAGAAACGACGAAAATTTATTCGGTTGTCGGCAAATTAGGTCGGAGATCGGGCTTGATGACTATCAGGCCCTTTCGTGCCCCTCACCATACCATCAGCGATGTTGCACTGGTAGGAGGGGGCAGTATGCCCCAGCCGGGTGAAATCTCACTTGCACATAACGGCGTCCTTTTCTTGGACGAGCTTCCAGAGTTCAGAAGGGCTGTACTAGAAGTCATGCGTCAGCCACTCGAAGAGCGGAAGGTGAGCATCTCCCGTGCTAAAATTGCCGTGGACTTTCCGGCCAGTTTTATGCTTGTTGCTAGCATGAATCCTTGCCCTTGTGGCTACTACAATCATCCCACCAAAGCATGCATGTGTGATGCTACTGCAGTGCGGCGTTATTTGAACAAGGTCAGTGGTCCGTTGCTAGACCGAATCGATTTGCATGTAGAAGTCACGCCTATCTCGTTTGATGAGATGACTACCCAAAGGCCCACAGAAAAAAGTGTTACTATTAGAGAACGGGTCGTTCATGCCAGAGCCATTCAGCAGCAACGCTTCCAAGCTTCTAAGGGCATCCACGCCAACGCATTGATGCCTGCCGCTTTGGTTAAAAAAATGTGTGTCATTTCAAAATCAAGCCAAAACCTGCTCAAAGTTGCCACAGAAAAACTAGGCCTCTCTGCAAGAGCCTATGATCGCATCTTGAAAGTATCTCGCACTATTGCCGACCTTGCGGGTACTGAGGCTATCAAAGAAGAACACTTGGCTGAAGCCATCCAATACAGAAGCTTAGACAGAGAAGAGTGGGGGGGCTAAAAAACGGTAAGGTGCGGAGCACTTCGTGTCGGTGTACACTACAGCGTTTACAGATGTGCATTGAGTAAACACGTTGAGGGTGGCTGTCGTTCAGTGCGGGTGGTTAGGATGATTGTCTGGGGTTTGTAAGAATATTACGAGACCTACATAGGGCATGAGATCGTCTCAAGGGACATTTTGTGGTTAACAAGAAAAATTTCTTCTCGATCAGGTTGGTTTTTTCCTTTTTTACGGAGAATGCACGATAGCACGTGTCCATTAAGCGATGGGCAGCAGCATTAAGCTATTGAAATACGCCCTAATTCGTATGCAAAGGTCTCATTACTGTTGGTTTGTCGATTTGGTGGCTTTACTGCTGTTACGTCATTTGCCCGTCTACCACTGTCCAGTAGTTACCGATAACGGACAGAATGGGTGTATCCCAAGATGCGATTCAAGCACTTTGGATTGGCTGTGTGCTTCACATGCTACAGTTGATCTTCAGTAATGCTGCGCAGTGCTCGGTGGCGTTGTCGCCGTGTGCGTGGCCGTGTTGCCATGTTAACAATCTTGACTTGCTGCTTATAGCCCCCTAAACCGTTGTCATCACCCTCAATCTTTGCAGTGACGGCCAGACAGCCTGCCATGGTTGCATGTGGTGTCGTGCTCCCCTACGTGAAGTATCACCTAGGAAAGCTCACGAAAAAAATCGGATGTTCCTCTCATGTCCGCAGTACAGCAGGTTCTATCAAGCGTGCTTGTGCAACTCATCGGCATGTAACGAGTCATTCTTAAGCAAGTGAGCCAACCTCGGAGTGCTGTGAATACGATACGTAACAAATGCGGGCAGGTAGGGCCAACAGCTTACGAGAGGCGTTCCTATTAGTTGTTCCTACTTGGTGTTACTGAACCACAACAAGGTAGCATTGCTTCCTCCCTCGTTGGACAAGAAGGTACTTTTCTTGTAAGAGGAGCAAATCCGTCTTTTGATGCGGATCTGTTATCCTAATTTTATTAATACTCAAGCCTCCTCCCTGAATGGTGCGACGCGCTTCTCCCTTTGATTTAAAGATGATTCCCTGTGTGACACTTGATACCAAATCGGTTATGTCCG
The DNA here is from genome assembly GCA_964455155.1 of uncultured Cytophagales bacterium. GTDB lineage: Bacteria > Bacteroidota > Bacteroidia > Cytophagales > Amoebophilaceae > UBA8403. The sequence goes on from CAYVYH010000008.1 coordinate 37,024, forward strand.
TCAAATTCTTCCACTGCTCTTGGCTGATATTGATCTGCGGAACATTGGTAAAAATAGTCAGCAGATCCTGCT
>CAYVYH010000009.1:0-36725 GCA_964455155.1 uncultured Cytophagales bacterium
AGTAACCAGTTATAGGTAGATGGTTCTGCATAACTGTGCATGAAAAAGGGAATCATGTAGCTGAATGCTGTAAAAAGAGCAAAGAGATTGGAGTTAGAGCCGTACTTTGCTATTCTCTTTTGAGAGTAAAAAAAGGGTTTTTTAGGAGGCGAAGGCAACAAGCTAGCCAATTTACTACGCGTATGCTTTTGTGTAGGAGCCATCAGTTGGCCCGTATATTGTTGGGCAGTTTGCCGCACTACTACAAAGCGCTTATGTCGTAGGTAGTGCGTGCCAAAGAAGGATAATAAGTTGGTGGTAATAGCTATGGGCAAGGCCCACTGTTTGGTGAGATAGTATGGACTGAGGACAAACATGACAACCGTCAAAACGGATGATACTAGAAAAGCACGTGTGTCCGCCTTGAGTCCCATCATTCCGGCGACAAGCGGTACAGTAAAGATCAGTGCGATGACCTCTGTTATAAAATTTAACCCTTTCCCTAAGTCTAAGCCGCTACCATATAAATCCTGGGGAAGTGCCTTGTAGTACATGGCCGTTGACAGTGCTATGATGCCCAAGGAAAAGGTGATATACCTCGCTAATCGGAGTACGCCTACTTTTCTTTTGATTGCCGGATGCATCACATCATGTGCCAGCACCACACCAGCGCTGTGCAGAAAAGAGTCGGCAGTAGAAATGACCCCTGCAATCAAGCCGGTACACACGATACCTCTTGCCCCCACGGGTAAGTAATTCTTGACGAGGTAAACGAAAATATTACTACCCTTTTGAGGCATGTGGACGTCAACGGTTTGATGCAAGACAATAGCACTCAACCCGATTAATGTCAACAACACATAGAATACGCTCAAGAAGCTCATGCCTACGTAGTAACTGTCGACAAGTTGCTTTTTATCTTTTGCCATGAGCATGCGTTGCATAAAGGGGAAGCTGAGAGGGAATGCGGGGAAGAGATCCCAAATACAATACACCACATAATCTTGAAGACTGGGGTGATGCAATACGGCCCACGTACTCTCGGGCACTTGACTTAGCAGGGCTTTAATGCCACCTACACGGTAGAGCACGATATAGGCAACCAAAGGCACAAAGACTAGGATAGCAATGAACTGCAATACATCGGTAATGGCCACGGCCTTCATCCCCCCACGCGCAGCATAGAACACTAAAAAAATGCCTCCCAAGAAGACACTTAGATGCTGCGGTAAATCGAAAAATACCCCCACATAGCCTAACCATATTATTTGCAGCGTGACGATGGCAATGCTGTAGCAAGCACCTAAAATACCTATGGCCCATCGTACCTTTGGCCCATACAACTTTCCCATGACCTCTGGTAGGGTCAAACAGTCTTGAAAGTGCTGTATTGTAGGTGCGATGTACCGGGCGATACATAAATAAGTGATGATGTTGCCACAGATGAGCAGAGAAAAAACAGGCAAAATACCATCTTCAAAAACATAGCCTACGTACCCAATACCCTTCGAGCCCGTGATGTAGGTGGCCAGCATGGTCATCGTGAGCACGCCAGTACCAAACCGCTTATTCCCGATGGCATATTCCCTGAGATCCTTCACTCCACTCCCCGCCAGCAGGCCAATCGCCAGTGTGATCAGCAAAAAAGCGTAGACGATGAAGTGGTCTATATCCAGAGTGGCAGCCATAACCCTCCTTATCTTGTTTGAAGATCTTCCTCACGCATGTGGGGGCACCATGACAGCGACGCTGTAGCTGGTGCTGTAGACAACTTACTCAGCTTGCTACGCCCCGATCAACTTAAACAATTTTTTACGTCTTCGATGGTTTTTTTGTCGTCAGTCATGATCATCAGCCTATCGCCTGCCTCGATGACCGTGTCTCCACGAGGCATGAGATAGCTTTTTTCCCTGCTGATCAGAACGATAAGCGAATTTTTGGGAAAACTTAGTGCCACAATCTTTTTGCCAACAGCAACTGAATCATGGGCTACCTCCAACTCTAGTAATTCACTCTTAACGTCTTCTGACAGGCTGATAGCCCTTACCTTCTTGGCAGGTAACCTGTCTTCTAGGTTGAGCCATTTTGCCAGGGATTGTAGTGTAGTGCCTTGAAATAGAATGGAAGTGAGGACAATAAAAAAGACGATGTGAAAGATAATTTCTGATTTATCGATACGTTCCAACAAAGGGTAGGTAGCAAATACAATGGGCACCGCTCCTCTAAGGCCCACCCAAGAGATGAATATCTTTTGGGGACGACCGACTTTCTTAAAAAAGGCCAGTGATAGAAATACACCTAGGGGGCGGGCAATGAACATCAATGCCAAAGAAATTAAGATGCCAGTCCCAGCTACAGGAATAAGTTGCTTGGGGAAAACCAACAAACCCAAGACGATGAACATGGCCACTTGCATGAGCCAAGTGACCCCATCGTAGAATCGGATTAGACTTTTTTTATGCAAGAAGTCTTGGCTGCCTAGCATCAAGGCAGCAATGTAGACTGCCAAGAAGCCACTACCGTGGATAAAGTTGGTAGCAGAATAGGTAAACAGAATCATAGAGAGTGTTAGGCCCGGATACAACGATTCGTATACAAGCTGTGCCTTGTTGACCACCCATACCATGGCTTTCCCCACTAGAAACCCCACCACGCTACCTATGAGCATTTCTTTGAAGAAGATGGAGATAGCAGCAGACAACTTGATCGCTCCGCCGCTACTGAGCAAACCCGTGAAGAACATCATCAAGAAAAATGCCATCACATCATTGCTGCCCGACTCCAATTCTAGTGTTGGAGCAAGATGATGCTTGAGATGCATATTCTTGGAGCGTAGGATGGAAAACACTGCTGCTGCATCGGTAGAAGAGATGATGGAACCCACCAAGAGGCTCTCTACCAAGTTGAAGTCGGTGACCAAGTAAGTAAAATAGCCAATGCCGAAGGCGGTCACCAGTACGCCTATAGTAGAAAGAAGCACGCCATGCCATATGATGGGCCGAATATGCTCGTATTCTGTATCGAGGCCACCTGAGAAAAGAATGAGTGTCAAAGTCACAGCGCCGAGTACCTTGGCCAGGGCGGCATTGTTGAAGTTAATGCCCCCTATGCCCTCAGATCCGGCCAGCATGCCGATTGCCAAAAATATAAGCAGGGTAGGAATACCCAACTTGGTCGATATTTTACTTGCCAGGATGCTGACAAAAAGCAAGAACGAACCAACGATAAGGATAGCTTCGGCTGTAAAGTCCATTTTCAGTTGTGGGTTTAGTACTCAACTAAAATAGCAAGCGCTAGCCATAAAAAGAAGGCTGGCGCACATATAGCCTTTGCTGAACGGCTATCTTTGTGTCTCCAGTTGCTACCCATCATGTCAGAGAGAACGCTGCGCTACTTCCTACAAATAGCCTACCTAGGGACACACTATCACGGATGGCAGCAGCAACAAAATGCCACAACAGTTCAGGGGGTGTTGCAGGCGTGCTTGTTTCAAATATTGCGGGACAATGTGAAAGTAGTGGGCAGTAGCCGGACCGATGCAGGCGTGCATGCGCGGCAACAATTTGTCCATTTAGACTTACCGTGTACCGTCGTAGCAGATTGTCTCCACTATCAACTCAATGCGGTCTTGCCGCCAGACATTGCCGTGGTAGCAATGCGATTGGTAAAGCCTACTGTCCACGCTCGATTTGACGCATTGGCTAGAACCTACGAGTACACTATCTTGCGGTGCAAGAGCCCTTTTCAGCATGAGACAAGTTGTTTGTTGCGGGGGGAGTTGGACGTCCGTAAGATGAACGAGGCAGCCGCGATCCTGTGTCGCAAGCGGGACTTTAAGGGCCTTTGCAAAGTACGTGTAGATGACGATCACTTCTTGTGTGACATCATGGAAGCTAGCTGGTCGGTTCAAGAGGGACAGCTGGTCTTTCGCATCAAAGCCAATCGCTTCTTGAGGAGTATGGTTAGGGTGATTGTCAGTCTGTTGCTGAAAATAGGCCAGGGAAAACTGAGTTTGTTGGCCTTTGAGACGCTTATTGACCAAAGAGAGCGCGACTTGGCAGTTAGTTTGGTACCTGCTCGAGGGCTCACACTGACACAAGTGATATACCCAGAAAACATCTTCTTGTCCTAAGTAACGTGCTGATTAAAGTCCCGTTATTTCTCTTCTTTCACCTGCGTAAAGCATGCCTGGCTCAAAGGACCCGAATATGAAAATCACCGATTTGAAGGTACTGCAAAAGCTCGATGTATTTGTAAAACCCTACAGAAACACGTTTTATCTGCTTGTTTGTCTTACTTTCTTACTAGGTGTGCTGGCGCCACTGCAGCCCTACCTTGTCCAGGTTGCCCTTGATCGTTACATCGTGTTGGGTCATTACAAGGAATTGGTGTGGATGACTGCTTTACTTATTCTTTTGTTGGGCATCCAGAGTGTTACTCAGTATTACCAGACCTACCTTTCCGATTGGCTCGGGCAGCACGTGGTTAGAGACGTTCGTGTTCAGCTCTACGCTCGTGTCCTTCGGTTGCGTGCCAGTTTTTTCAACAAGACTCCTATCGGCGAGCTAGTGACTAGGAACATCTCTGATACAGAAACCCTTGTTCATGTCTTTAGTGAAGGTATGGCAGCGTTGATCGGTGATCTTTTGCAGATGCTGCTCATGATCGGTTTCATGGTTTACATCAATTGGCGGCTAGCTTTAATGAGTTTGGCAACGTTACCCTTGATTCTTATCCTCACATACGTCTTTAAAGAGCGGGTCAAGCGCTCCTTAGGGGCAGTGAGAACCGCGGTTACACAACTCAATACTTTTGTGCAAGAGCGTATCATGGGGATGAGTATAATACAAGTCTTTGGGAGAGAGGAACGTGAGCTAGCACGATTTAAGGCATTGAATGCAACACACCAAAACGCAGGCATTCAATCTGTGCGGTATTATTCGCTCTACTTCCCACTTCTTGGCATTGTCAATGCCGTGTCGATCAGCTTACTCGTTTGGTATGGTGCTAGGGGCATTATAGATGGCATAGCTACTTTCGGTCAGCTCGTAGCTTTTCTGATGTATATCAACTTATTTTTTCGTCCATTGTACTTTATCGCAGATCGCTTTAATACGTTACAAATGGGTGTTGTGAGCACAGATCGCATCGTGAAGCTATTGGAAAATGAGGAACAAGTCTCCAGCATCGGCACCCATGCGCCACAACACCTTCGGGGAGATATTGAATTTCAACATGTGTGGTTTGCTTATGCTGATGAGGAATATGTCTTGAAGGACATTTCTTTTCATGTGGAAGCCCGAAAATCTGTGGCCATCGTGGGGGCTACTGGGGCGGGTAAGTCTACGCTCATGAATCTGCTAGTGCGCTTCTACGATGCACAGAAAGGAGTAATCAATATCGATGGTACCAATATCAGGGACTATGCATTGCATACCCTGCGCCAGCATGTAGGTATTGTATTGCAAGATGTCTTTCTCTTTTCTGGAAGTATCTACGAAAACATCACCTTGGGTAACCTTGATATTGATAGAGAACATGTGCTGGAGGCCACGCGTCTTATAGGGCTGCATGATTTTATCTCGCAGCTACCCGGCGGCTATCAATACAACGTCATGGAAAGGGGCATGGCACTCTCTATGGGGCAGCGGCAGTTGCTGGCCTTCGCTCGTGTGCTGGTTTATGATCCCTGCATCTTGATATTAGACGAGGCTACCGCCTCTATGGATACGGAGAACGAACGACTTATACAAAAGGCTACTGCCATGTTGATGCAGGAAAGAACTTGTTTCATCATAGCGCATCGTCTTGCTACCATTCGGCATGCTGATAAGATTTTGGTGCTGAAGCATGGGCAGATCGAAGAGGAAGGAACACACGAGAGTCTATTAGCCCAAGGGGGCTATTACGCAGCGCTATGCCGAGGCCATTAATTGATCCGCAACAACGCCGCTCATCTCATCATAGCTGTTAGCTTGTCGCGAAATATCTGTGCGTTCGCTAGTGCAGTAAAGACACACGAACCCAAGTTTTCTTATGTTTTCAACCACTCGCTCTTTGGCGAGTAGTGCTCTTATGAGAGCCATACGAGCAAGTAGCATTTGCCTAACGCGGCGACTCTAGTGCGCAAACGCTAGGATAGCTACATTGTATGATAGGTTGTAGTACCCTCTAAGAAAACAGCCACCTCATGTATACTAAGGAGTCAGGAGCAAGTGCCTAGAGCTTCTGCAAGCCGGCAACGCCGATGCGTCCGCCGTGGCAACCGTTGCTGTAGTAGGCGATACCTAGCCCCCAAGAAGATTGCCCTCCCACAATAACGGGATGCTTGCTGCCACCACTGTGTTTAGTAATGCTTACCAAATCTTGGCAGCGTGTATAGGTCCATGGATTATTTGTGTAGATACGATCGCCACTTCGGGCGTAATACGACAAAATAACGGTCGCTGCCTCTAGTGCACCGGCCATGACATAGGGGAGGCCCGTCTCGCGCGCATGCACAGCAATCAACTCTTTCTGGACTGTATATGACTTACCTCGGCTATTAGGTAACACGTCTCGTGTCATCAAAATCCAATAAGAATGAGATGGCGATGGATCCCCTAAACCTGCTTGGACATCACGATCATAATAACGGTACTGCGTGCCATGGCCTCCGCACCTGGGGGTTTCGATCAGCGCCTTAAGCAGGTTCAAGTTGTAGGGTGCTCCTCCTACCGTAGATGGTATGAGGACCAGCAGGTGCGTGTCCTTCACGCAACGATCTGGCCAGAAGGGGCAAGGGCTGTTTAAAGTACTGACGATGTTTCCCGGTAGTGGAGGCTCTACGTCTACTTCCCCAAAGTACTTTGTCCACTCCTCGGCTCCAAAAACCGGAAACCTCGACGCTTGTTGCAACGCTCCCACACAAGTCCTCAACGAAGTACTAGCCGCCTGAAGAGTAGGGCTGGCAGAAGGCGTAGTAGCTAAAATCTCCTCTGGAAACGCTGCTTGCTGTAAGGGAGGTAGGGCATCAGGAATGGTGGCAAGATTATGAGCGTATGGAACAACTTGAACCGCAGGTACAGCGACTACCGGAGAAGTAGGTGTTGCTAGTGAAGCTGATAAAGCACCAACCGACAGCCTCCCAGAATGTACGTCGGAGTGTGTAGGGGACGAGGTGCTCGGCACTACAGCCCGGCTATCGGATGACTCACGCTCGCTGGGCTTGTACGGCTTCTTGCGCAACGGCCCTTCGGGGGTTATATACCAGCCTGACTTGCATCCCTGCAACAACAAATTACAAAGTACCAAAGTTGCTACGAAGCACTTGAATCGGACGTAATACATGGAATGAATAAGTTGAAACGGTTGAAGATGACCACAACTACCTTCGCTTGTTACCTCTCTTGAGGAGAGGATGCCACACCACAGCTCCCCGGCCCACGCTACTCTCCCTCCTCAGTAACTTAGTTAATCGCCAACTACCACGCAATAGCCAACGGCAAAGAATGCTTTCGCGCAACTTCTCAAGAGGTCCTATCAAGTAAGCAGAGGCGCCACATAGCCTTGCTCTTACAGCTAAACGGTATCTCGTGTACAGAGACCTTGATGAAACTGCTTACCTAATACAGTCATCAATGTCTTCTCGATGATCACATGGCTCCGGTACCGATGGTCGCCACATTGATCCATGTGCGCTCGTAGCGGTAACCCGCAAGGTTCTTTTGGTTGTAGCAGCGGTGGGTTACGTGGATGAACAAGTGGGCTCTCCAACCATTCTCTTTTGTTGGTCAGGTGACCTACCCAAGGTAATAGACAAATTTTTTTCGGGGTCGCCGAGAGCAATGGAAGGCTTGCTCTCGGTTTCCTTATCAATGATGGTTTGCAGTGTACTACTGGCTCAAATAGTACGATGATGGAAGGACAGTTAGTCGGTGATCACCTCCAGTTTGGCCAAAGCCGTCTTGATCCGTTGCAGTGCCGTACGTAGTCGCTCTTCATCAGCTGCATAGGAGATTCTGACGCAATTGGGCTCACCAAATGCACCACCCGTTACCAACGATACATGTGCCTCTTGTAAGAGGTACTCACATAGTGTATCCACGTTGTGTATGGTTGTCTGGCCATCTGTACGACCCAAATAATCACTTACATCAGGAAACAGGAAAAAGGCTCCCGAAGGTGTATTGGAGCGTATTCCTGGCATATCTCGTAGGAGCCCTAGGCAGAGGTTGAGCCTCCTCCGGTAAGCATCTACCATGAGTTGCACATCTTTTCTATCTCCTTGTATAGCAGCTAATGCAGCACGCTGGGCAATGGAGGAAGGGGCACCGGTGGTCTGGCCTTGTATTTTCTCACAAGCTTTGGCTAGCCACACAGGTGCTGCCATATAACCTACCCGCCAGCCTGTCATAGCAAATCCTTTGGAAAAGCCATTGATGGTAACCACGCGGTCTTGCATGTCCGGAAGTGCACCTATGCTGGTATGCTCACCTATAAAGTTGATGTATTCGTAGATTTCATCTGCGATGACCAAAACATGCGGATGTTTTTCCAATACCCTTGCCATAGCTTCAAGCGCGTGTTTGGAAAAAATATGACCCGTTGGATTACAAGGGCTAGAAAAAATGATAGCCTTGGTCCTGGGGGTGATGGCTTGGTTGAGCTGTTCAGGCGTGGCTTCAAAGTTGTCGGACAGCTTGCCGCGTAACAGCACCGGCTTGCCGCCTGTACATTGAATGATAGCCACATAACTGACCCAGTAGGGGGTGTAAACTACTACTTCGTCGCCAGGGCTGAGTAAGCACGCAAAAACATTGGAAATGGCTTGCTTGGCGCCATTGGATACGACGATTTGGCTAGGGTCGCAATGGATGTTGTTCTCTTGGTGGAGTTTGTGTGCAATGGCTGCTCGCAGATCAGCATAGCCTGCCACCGGCGTATAAGAAAAATAAGTCCCTGCGTCGATCGCCTGCTTGGCTGCTTGTTGGATAGGCAGGGGTGTTGCAAAGTCTGGCTCTCCTACACTCAGGTTGATCACGTCGTGCCCCTGTGCCCGCAAGTCCGTAGCCTTTTGGTGCATCTCGATGGTGGCCGAGCTCTGTAGGGCACTGATGCGGTCAGCAAGAAGGTGATTCATGACTTGGGATGATACGAGGTCCTTACGAGATGTATTGTAGTTATTATTCTTAGCCCTTCTAGGTGTCTTTTTTGCCCTTGTTGCTAGGCTTGTTGCCGTTGCGTTGTCCTCTGCAAATAAAAAAGGGATATAGCGTCCCACACGGCCACTCGCTTGCAGTGACACATGAGGAAAGCTCCCTTAAGCGTGCGCACAGACCACACGTCGAGCCCCGGTATGTGCTCCATTTTACGTCTCCGGGGCGCCCACTCAGGCTCTCACAACGCATTGCCCAGGATGTCAACGGCCTACCTTGTAGGTTCCCCGCTCTACCACCATTATGTGGGATACCAACTCGGGACATCTACCTTTCAATCAACTCCCCCAAAATTATCGATCTTATCCCAATAATCTCAATGCAATGCAGGCTTAGCGTATTGAAAATACGTGTGTCTATTCGTGATTAGCCCTATTTTTGGTTGTGATAGGGAAGGTATTCATTTGCTCTTCGGCAGGCCTTTAGTTTTCTGCCAGCATGAGCATACTGCCATACAGCCCCCTGCAGCGGGCTATCACTGCGCTGGTTGGGTTGGTGGTTTTCAATTGCTCTGGAGACCTGGATCTCCAACCTTCAGTTGATGCCGCTCTTGCTGGTAATTCTTGAAGATGGGTAATGCCATAAATACGTACTTTTGCACGATGTAAAAATCATTGGATCTAATTTATAAGTTATGGCGGTCATCAACATAATACGAAAGCATTCAGGCGTGGCAGTGGGAGTTATCGCCGTCGGGCTGATCTTGTTTTTGATTAGTGGGGACATTATACAGCTTAGTGCTGTGCTGACTGGTAAAAACCGGACAGAAGTGGGGGCCGTAGCAGGAGAGAAAATAACGCTGCAAGCATACCAAACGCAAGTGGAGCAACTGCGTCGGTACTTTCACAACCATGTCGGTGAACAGGAAGTGTTGATAAGAGACCAAGCTTGGGATCAGCTCGTAACCAGTATACTTTATCAGAAAGAGTGTGGCTATTTGGGGTTGACCATCAGTGAAGACGAGCTAGTGGACATGGTACAGGGAGATCATATTCATCCAGAGCTACAAGCTGCCTTCCGAGATCCTAAGACAAAACGGTTCGACAAGCAACAACTGATTGATTATCTAAAAGGGTTAGCACAAATTCCGGAAGCACAACAAGTGCAATGGCATCAGTTTGAAAGTGGTCTAGCTACCTTGAGACAACGCGAGAAACTTGCCCAATTGATGAAGAAAAGCGCCTTCATCACTGCATTAGAGGCTAAAGAGCAGCATGACATGGATCAGACTACGCTTCATGTCAAATGTCTCTACGTTCCCTATTACACCTGTTCAGACGATGCAGCGCAGGTCACTGACACGATGCTCAAGGAATATCTCACAGCACACAAGAGTACCTATCAGGTTGAGGAGAGTAGAAGCATACAGTATGTTATCTTTCCGATCATCCCCACCAAAGAGGACGAACAAGCTTTTCAAGAAGAGCTGAAAATGGTAAAGGAGTCTTTCTCCCAAGCTAAAGCCGATCGTGTTTTTGCAAAAGTCAATACCGACGGAATGCCTTCGTCGTCTTATCTCCATCTTACCGCCCAGCAACTTCCTGAGGTACTGGCAACACAAAGGTCTCGGCTAAAAGAGGGCATGGTCATAGGTCCTGTACAAGAAGGAAAGGTGTACAAACTCTATAAGGTGGTAGCTATCGACCCGAAAGCAACCCACTCCTATGATATCGCTGTTATTGAAAAGCACCTGGTTCCAGGCGACCAGACCCGCAACCACGTATTCAAGCAGGCAGATCACTGTGCTAGTACTGTCAAGAGTGCGGCACAATTGGCAACTTACAGTGCCCAAGAAGCACTACCACTATACGAAGCTCAAGTTGGTAAAAATGATGTGCAAATAGGCACGCTTTCTCAAGCCCGAGAATTGGTTCGGTGGCTCTACAACGATGCTGCCGTGGGACAAATATCCCCGGTTTTTGAATTAGGTAGTGAATACATAGTGGCCGTCATGACCAACCGAGTGTCTAAAGGCCTAGCGCCGCTGGTGCAGGTGCGTGATGAAATTGCTCTTAAAGTACACCATGAACACAAAGCCCGTGCCATTATGGCCAGGCTACAGCAACTCAGTGGCGCAACGTTAGAAGAAAAAATGGCCCAATATGGCGATGGGGCCAGACTCCTGGAAGTTAAGGCGCTGCGTTTTGGTGATGACATCCTCTCAAGTGCTGGTATGGCACGGCAGGCGATAGGCACCGCTTGCGCACTACAACCCGGCACACAAGTCACGGTGGCCGATGAAAACGGTGTGCTGGTCGTAGAGGTGGTTACTAAAAATGTTGCAGAGTCTACAAGAGACGTGGCTGCTTACCAGCAGAGCCTAACGTATTTGGCCCAAATTGGGCAACCGTACAGTACCCTAGAGGCACTGAAAGCGTTGGCAAAGGTCACGGACAATAGATACAAGTTTTATTAAATCATTTGCTGATTGAGGTTGGTTTCAAAATAGTCCTCCATCTGACGCTCTTGGTAACTTTTATGCGATCAGCCTTACCTTGCGGCAAAGCATTAAACCGACGCTGCCAATTAGTGCGTCATGTAACCCCCTTATGAACTTGTCGCATCTCAACCATGTACAACAGCAAGCTGTCACCAGCACGGAGGGGCCATACATGATCATTGCTGGGGCAGGTTCAGGAAAGACCAGTGTCCTGACGCATCGCATTGCCTATCTCTTGGAGGCAGCACACGTCAGCCCCTCCAACATCTTGGCGCTAACTTTTACCAATAAAGCGGCCGCCGAGATGCGCCAACGTATCGAAAATATGGTCGGTCCAGTAGCCAAAAATCTGTGGCTCGGTACCTTTCACAGCATCTTTGCAAGAATTTTGCGCAAAGAAGCAGATCGATTGGGCTATCCCCGCAATTTCACCATTTACGACACCGACGACAGCAGGGCCTTGCTCCGGTCGATTATCAAAGAGATGCACCTAGATGACCAGGTGTATAAGCCTCATGTGGTGCTTGCCCGTATTTCAGGTGCCAAGAACCGCCTAATCACGGCTCATGCATATGCCAACAGCGCTCTCTACCAAGCAGATGATGAAAACGCCCGAAAACCTCACGTGGGTGCCATATTTCTAAAATATGTCGATCGCTGTTTCAAAGCGGGCGCTATGGACTTCGATGACCTTATTTTTAATACCCATCGGCTTTTTAACCAAGACACCGAAGTGCTTTGTAAGTACCAGGAATGCTTTCGGTACATCATGATCGATGAGTTCCAAGACACAAATATGGCCCAATACGCTATTGTCAAGGACCTCGCTATGCTGCACAAAAACATCTGCGTCGTAGGTGACGATGCCCAGAGCATTTATGCATTCCGTGGTGCAGACATCCACAATATCCTCAACTTTGAAAAAGACTACGCGGCTCTGAGTGTCATTAAGTTGGAACAAAACTACCGTTCTACCCAGAACATCGTCTATGCTGCTAACTCAATTATCAGGCACAACAAAGCACAATTCAAGAAAGTAGTTTGGACAGACAATGATGTGGGCGAACCTATAGACCTGATTAGGGCTGCTACTGATGCAGAAGAGGGGCGACTGGTGGCTGCCTCTATTTATGAAGCCAGGGCCAATCAAAAGCTTCGCAACAACGACTTTGCTATACTTTACCGCACAAATAGTCAATCTAGAACCATTGAAGAGGCGTTACGGAAGATGAATATGTCGTACCGTGTCGTTGGAGGTACGTCTTTTTACCAGAGGAAAGAAGTAAAAGACCTATTGGCTTACCTGCGGCTATTGATCAATCCCAACGACGAAGCAGCCCTGAAGCGCATCATCAACCTACCAAAAAGAGGTATTGGCCCCAACAGCGTAGACAAGATGGTGTCGGCAGCCACAGACCATGCCATCCCTCTCTGGCAAGTCGTATGCCATGCCTCTAGTTTCCTAGGTAGCCGGGTAGGTCATGGTATTGAGGAGTTTGCTACCATGATGCAGCAAATTGCCGCAGAACTGTCCCAAAAAGATGCGTATGACATTGCCAGTTGCATTGCCAAGCGTTCTGGGCTACTCAAGGAGTTGCACGAGGATAAGACTGTGGAAGGATTAGGACGGTATGAAAACGTGCAGGAGCTGTTGAACGGCGTGAAGGAATTCACTACCAATCCCGAAAATGAGGACACCAGCCTGGCAGCCTTTTTACAAGAAGTAGCCCTAGCCACTAATGCTGATACAGAAGACCAGGAGGTGACAGACAAGATTACACTGACGACCATCCATGCTGCCAAAGGACTTGAATTTGCCTATGTCTACGTTGTGGGGCTGGAAGAGGGACTTTTCCCTTCGCAACTGATGCTAGAAAGCCGTGCCGATCTGGAGGAGGAACGTCGACTCTTTTATGTAGCCGTGACTCGTGCCCGACAGAGAATCTTCTTGACCTATGCCATGACAAGATATCGCTTTGGTCGGCTCAAACACTGCGAACCCAGCCGCTTCCTTACCGAGATCGATCCAGCTTATCTGCAAATGAAGAGCCAACGCGCTATGCAAGTCCCTAACAGCACTAGCTATGCCCATCGGCTGGTGAGTAGTATGGCCAAAAGGGTACAAAAACCCCTACAACAAACGCATGCCATTGCCAACTTCCAGCCCAGCGATACAACCCACATCGAAGTAGGCATGCAGGTCGTTCATCCTAAATTTGGCCAAGGTAGAGTATGTCAGCTAGATGTATCAGGTGCTGCGCGTAAAGCCAAAATAGATTTTACTGACTTTGGGGAAAAGACTTTATTGCTTAGCTTCGCCAAGATTAAGATCCTTGATCACATTCCTGAATAACCAACCCCAACGTTTATTTTAGATCCCAAAATACATTCGTAATGCACGACTACAATGCTACGCGCAAGCCCCTAATTTTAAAAGAGTATGGCAGAAATGTTCAAAATCTTGCAGCGGTTATGCGCACCATAGAAGATAGAGCCAAAAGAACGTTGCATGCCCAAGGTGTTTTGAAGCTGATGGCCATATTAGACGCTAACAACAAGTACAGTACTGAAAATGCTCAAAAACGCTGGGATGATCTTGTGATCATCTCTGAATATACCTTGGATGTGGATGGGCCTTATCCAATGCCTAAAAAGAGTGTACTTAACAAGAGTCTACAACGCCCAGCGTATGCCAAACAACCCATTAAGTTCAGGAGCTATGGCCGCAATGTGGAGCGCCTTATTCAAAAGGCGGCGTGCACAGAGGACCCAGAGGAACAAGAAAAGATGGTGGTAGGCATTGTCAAACTAATGAAAAATTTCAGCAACGAATGGAATAGAGATAATGTAGACTGCAACACGTTGCTTACCAACGTCAAGCACATGGCAGGCGACAAGCTCGTCGTTGATTTTGAGAAGCTCAAAGCACAGAATATTTTTCATACAGCACACAAGGATAGAAATAGAGGGGGTAAGACAAGTAGAAGCACGGATAACCGCAAGAAAATTGCATGAGTACCTTTACGATTCATGGGGGTAGACCACTTCAAGGAGTCATTGTACCCCAAGGTGCTAAAAATGAGGCTTTACAGGTAATCTGTGCTGTGTTGCTGACCTCTTCCCCAGTTACTATCCACAATGTCCCTGATATCGTCGACGTCCAAAAACTAATCGCGTTACTTAAAGTACTGGGCGTCCGCGTAACGCACCCTGTAAAAGGTACGTATTGTTTCGACCCTTCTCGTCTCAATGTCGCTGATGCAGACACCGAGATCTTGAAGAAACTCGCTACACAACTTAGGGGGTCCGTGATGATTTTGGGTCCGTTGCTAGCACGTTTTGGAAAAGTCACGATACCTAACCCTGGAGGAGATAGGATAGGTAGAAGGCGACTAGACACGCACTTTGCGGGTATGCACAAGCTGGGGGCTACGTGTGTTTACGACAAAAGAGAGGACACTTATTTGGTTGAAGCTAAAACACTAAAAGGGAATTATATTCTGCTGGACGAAGCCTCTGTAACCGGAACAGCTAACCTCATCATGGCTGCTAGTCTGGCGCGGGGTACCACGACACTGTATAATGCTGCTTGTGAGCCCTACATTCAGCAGTTGTGTAAAATGCTGGTGAACATGGGGGCTAAGATAGAAGGCATCGGTTCCAACTTGCTTACTATTCACGGTGTTCAGGGGTTGCAAGGCACTACCCACACGCTGCTTCCTGACATGATCGAAATTGGGAGTTTTATAGGTCTAGCAGCCGTAACCATGGCCAACTTGACCATTAAAAATGTTTGTGCTGGGCAGCTAGGCCCTATTCCAGAAGGATTCAGAAAGTTAGGCATTCAACTAGACATTGAACATGATGACATTATCATGCGTCCTCAGGAACATTATGAGATAAAAAAAGATCTGAACGGATCACTGCCCACCATTACTGATGCGGCCTGGCCAGGGTTCCCCACAGATCTGATGAGCATCATGATCGTTGTAGCGATCCAAGCTAAGGGCACTATACTCATGCACCAAAAAATGTTTGAGAGTCGGTTGTTTTTTGTGGACAAACTCATTGAGATGGGTGCCCAGCTCGTTCTGTGCGATCCACACCGAGCTAGTGTGACAGGGCTCAATCGTTCCTGCCCGCTCAGAGGCATCCAGATGACTTCCCCCGACATTAGAGCTGGAATTGCTCTCCTGATTGCCGCCCTTTCTGCAGCAGGCACAAGCATCATCGACAATATCGAACAAATTGACCGAGGTTATGAGATGATCGATACACGGCTTAGGGCCTTAGGAGCATCGATTGAAAGGACCAGCTAAAACCACTTTGTACTCGTTCAAAAAATACGTGGCAGTTGCCATGATGCTTTTTTATAGTCGAGTGGGTGCGGCTAAATTGAGGCACCTTGGCATTGTGCAGCTTTAGTCGGATAAATTAGCAGGACCTATTCTACTCCCTTGTAGGCTTGGTACCATCAACGATCGAAGAACATAGAAACCATGCGTAGCGACTGTCAGGCAGTTTGGGAAGATTGTCTCCAATTTATTCAGGGGCAAGTCAACGAGCAAAGCTTCAAAACATGGTTCAAACCCATTGAGCCTAAGAAGTTAGAGAACGACACGCTGACGATCCAGGTACCTAGTCAGTTTTTTTATGAATGGCTTGAGGAACACTATCTGTCGCTGTTACAACAAGTCATCCATAGAACACTAGGCCCCCAGGGCAAGCTAGAGTACTCTATCATTGTTGACCAAGGAAATACCCAACACAAACCTTTCACCATTAAATTACCACTGCATCCTTCTAGCTATGTCCAACAGCATCAGCCTAACCGGCCTATTGCTGGGCATGATTTCAAGAATCCATTTGCACTCAAAAATATAGGAGGAGCTAGCCAAGCATCTTACCTCAATCCTAATTACACTTTTGATGCTTTTATAGAGGGTTCCTGTAACCAACTGGCAAAATCCGCTGCCCAGGCTATTGCCAAAAAACCTGGAGGCACTTCTTTCAATCCTTTTATGATTTATGGAGGTGTAGGGTTGGGAAAAACACATGTTGTACAAGCCTTAGGCAATGAAATCAAAACCTTGCTTGCCAAGAAATTTGTTTTGTATGTCACCTCAGAGCAGTTTACCGCACAGTTTATAGAGGCACTACGTAATAACAGCATTCAAGACTTCTCCCACTTTTACTTACAAGCTGACCTACTCATCATTGATGATGTGCAGTTTCTGTCGGGCAAGGAAAAAACACAGGAGATTTTCTTTCATATCTTCAATCACCTGCACCAAGCAGGCAAGCAGATTGTTATGACCAGCGACTGCCCCCCCCGCGAACTCAAGGGCCTTCAAGACCGACTACTCTCAAGGTTTAAGTGGGGCCTGACCGCCGACTTGCAGCAGCCTGATTTTGAGACCAGAGTAGCCATTATCCAAAGTAAAATGGAGAAAGATGGTATTAGTATGGCAGACGAGTTGGTGCAATATGTTGCGCATAGTGTCGATACCAATATTAGAGAGCTAGAAGGTGTGCTTATCTCCCTGATTGCCCATGCTTCTTTGAACAAAGCGGAAATCAATCTGGAGCTTGCTAAACAAGTACTAAAAAATATTGTACGGGAGATCCATACTGAAGTTGGTATGGATTACATCCAAAAGACTGTCGCTGCCCATTACAACATTTCGCTAGAGAACCTGAAAAGTAAATCCAGGAAGAGAGAGTTTGTAACCGCGAGACAAGTGGCCATGTTTTTTTCTAAAAAGTATACCAACCATTCTCTAAAGTCGATTGGCTATTACTTTGGCGGCAGAGACCACAGCACGGTGATTCATGCGTTGCAAGCGGTCAATGATATGATCGACACAGAGCCGCATTTTAAGCTATCATTTGAAGACCTCCAACGAAAGATAAAGTTCAAAGTACCCCTATAGGCATTGAGTTGTGTGCCTGCTCTTCGATTGATAAGATAATAAGTTGCTGGTCACGTTTTTTTGGTCCTTATTAAATCCCTAGCTTCGCCTTGTTTACTGCTCAAGAGAAAGCTAAACCAACACGACCATGAGTACGCCAAGAGACAAGCAAGCTGCACTGTATTATCATCAACAAGCACCAGCAGGCAAGCTAGGTGTCTATCCCACTAAACCATTGCAAACACAAGCAGATCTGGCTTTGGCATACTCGCCGGGAGTAGCAGAACCCTGTAGGGCCATCGCCAAAGATCGGCGGAAGGTTTTTGACTACACGGCCAAGGGCAATCTTGTGGCTGTGATCTCTAACGGTACAGCTGTTTTAGGGCTCGGAAACATCGGCCCTGAGGCATCTAAGCCTGTCATGGAGGGCAAGGCCGTCCTTTTCAAAAAACTAGCAGGCATTGATGCCTTTGACATTGAACTAGACGCAGCAGATCCGACAGCCGTCATACAAATTGTAGAAGCTCTAGCCCCTACTTTTGGTGGCATTAACCTAGAAGATATCAAGGCACCTGAGTGCTTCCAGATAGAAGAAGCCCTGAAGGATCGTCTGTCTATTCCTGTCATGCATGACGACCAGCATGGCACGGCCATTATATCAGCTGCAGCCTTGCTCAATGCGCTAGAAGTGGCCCAAAAAGACATAGCACATATTCAGCTCGTTGTCAATGGTGCAGGAGCTGGTGCCATTGCTTGCACCCAATTGTACCTAGCTCTGGGTGTCAAGAAGGAAAACATCGTCATGTGTGATAGCAAAGGAGTTATTCGCAAGGATCGCGAAGACATCAATGCGTACAAAGCAGTTTTTGCTACAGATCGCCCTCTGTATACTCTAACCGAGGCGCTCAAGGGGGCTGATGTATTCTTAGGTCTTTCTGTAGCCAATCTCGTAACACCAGCCCACCTGAAGTCCATGGCCAAGTACCCCATTGTCTTCGCTCTAGCCAACCCTGATTCGGAAATAGCCTATGACGTGGCCATGGCTACACGAGATGACCTTATCATGGCGACAGGTAGGTCTGACTATCCCAACCAAGTGAACAATGTTTTAGGATTTCCTTACATCTTCCGTGGTGCGTTAGATGTGCGTGCCACCGACATTAACGAGGCTATGAAACTAGCTGCCGTCAAGGCCCTTGCTGCGCTGGCCAAAGAATCTGTGCCTGCGACTATTGAGGCTGCTTATGGCCATGTGCACTTAACTTTTGGTAAGGATTATCTACTCCCTAAACCCATGGATCTACGGCTGCTTACTACTGTCTCTACCGCTGTTGCCAGAGCAGCTATGGAATCGGGAGTGGCGCAGGCTCCCATTGAGGATTGGAAGGCATATCATATGGCACTACAACAACGTGTCAGCTAGCCTACAACATACTTACTCATGGCCGCCTGTAGCGTCAAAGAAGTATTAACCCGGGTTGTCATCGGAGATATGGTCGAGCAAGGTCGGTGTATGGCTCGAGCAGGTGATCTTGTGCTTTTTGTGACACAAGTAGCTCCCGGTGATATAGCCGACCTCAAGATTGTCGGTAGAAGAAAGGGCTACGCAGAAGCTGTTCCGGTTTACATGCATAGCACTAGCCACAAGCGTGTACAACCCTTTTGCCAACACTTTGGCGTATGTGGAGGGTGTCAGTGGCAGCATGTGAGTTACGCCGAACAATTAGCAGCCAAGGAACGGCTGGTCCTGGAGAAATTGATACGCATAGGTCATCTCCAGAACCCTCGTGTAGCTCCTATTCTGGCTGCCGAACACACAGTGTACTATCGCAACAAGCTGGAATTTACTTTTTCTAACCGACGATGGCTGTCAGAAGAAGAAATCAAGGGGCCCATGCAGCTTAACCAGGGCGCTTTAGGATTTCATCGGCCTGGCTATTTTGACAAGGTAGTAGAAGTGACGCACTGTTATTTTCAACCAGAGCCCTCTAATACTATTCGAAACACACTAGCGCAATTTGCCAAAACACATGCTTTGAGTTTTTATGACCTGCGCCAACATAGTGGACTGCTTCGGAACCTCATTGTTCGTACGACCACAACCGGAGAAGTAATGGCGATCGTACAGTTTGGACAGGCCGCAGCAGACGATATGGAACGAGTGATGCACCACCTGAAAACACAATTTCCCCAACTTACCTCTTTGCAGTATGTGGTGAACACTAAAAAAAACGAAACTTTTTATGACTTACCGGTACATCTGTATTACGGACAGGCCTTCATTACAGAACAAATCGGTGGTCTACGGTTTCGGATTGGCCCCCAATCATTTTTCCAGACCAACACCACACAAGCGCAAGTGCTCTATCACAAAATACAGGAGTTGGCCGGCCTACAACACGATGAGATTCTTTATGATCTCTATACAGGTGTAGGCTCTATTGCTATTTTCCTGGCGCAGTATGCCAAGCATGTCGTGGGGATCGATGTCACTGAAGCCGCCATTGTTGACGCTCAGGTCAATGCCAGACTCAACGATGTAGTGAACACGACATTTGTAGCAGGAGAGGTGGAGCAGCTACTTGATGCGCGATTTTTTTCCACTTACGGCAAGCCTCATGTTGTCGTCACGGATCCGCCACGAGCAGGTATGCACCCCCAGGTCATCAAACAACTTTTGCGCATTGCACCGGAGAGAATTATTTATGTAAGTTGCAATCCTGCTACGCAAGCTAGAGATATTGCACTGTTGGGCGGGCAGTACCAGCTGGTTACTGCGCAGCCCATAGACATGTTTCCACACACGAGTCATGTGGAAAACATAGCACTGTTGACCAGGCATTCGTGACGAATTGAGTAAAACTTGTAACTTATAGGGGGTGAATCGCCCAGGGTTGAGCAAGAAAATACTGAGCCATGGACAACACAACCAAGGAAGGCTTGGACGACGGTCACATAAGTTGTTCATGTCTGGTTGTGTGTGCACCGCTAAGAATGTAGCTCAGGAAAAAGGAAAGGTGACTATGAAAAACCAAAAATCGGTCGGTGTTCGGCATGTTCTGCTCAAGCGAATCTTTGTCTGTGCTTTCCTTTTTTCTGGCTGTAATAAGGGATATAAGATTCTCTATGAAGATGATTTCTCCTCCCACTTCCCGGGTTATGACCATGAGGGAGCTGAAAGTACTACCGCTACTAGCACTACCCGCTCACAGCCAACTGAAGCAAGACATCATAGCCATTCAAGTGGGCGTAATTTACGTTGGGATATTACCTTTACTAACACCGCCCGCCCACAGCAACCTGAAGTAGATTACTATAGTCGCCTGAGTGATCCCTATCCATATTGGAACACTGATGCTGCCGATGTTACTCACCCGCAGCAACCTGAAGTAGGGCATCATGGTCGTCTGGGCGATTACTACCCATACTGGCATACCAATACTGCTAGTGGCACTCGCCCGCAGCAATCTGCGGTAGGGCATCATGATCGTCTGAGTGATCGTCGTGTACATCGGAACACTGCTTTTACCGATGTCACTCGCTCACAGCGAGCAGAAATGGGGCGTCGTGGCCGTCCAAGTCATGATCGTCTACGTGGGCGTACTGTTTTTAATGATATCACCCACCCACAACCATCTGGGGTGGGACGTCTACATTCTCTGAGTGATTACGCCTTGCATTCGGTGTACCCCCCTCCTAGGTATCGGGAAGCGCATCCAAATCAGATAAATTGGGGACAGCAGAATTCCTCGTATCAACAGCAGGCAGGTGCGGAACCGGCCCCTGCCCAACACGACAATCACACAACGTCCACAGGAGCCCTTGATGAAGGTTGCCCTATTTGCGGGGAAGAAGATGCCTACAAAACTTACGAAGTTGTACGATGTACCGGTTGTAGAGGGTGTATTTGTCAGCTGTGTTACGATAGGATTCGGGAGTCAGCTTCTGTTCCACAAGATTACGATTATCACAACGATTGGGCAGCATTTTTTCGTACTGAGTTCGCGTGCCCCTTATGTAGAAAACCCTTCTAGTAAATTTGCATGGATGACGCTCCTACGCTGAACGGAAAGTACTTGGGTACCGTTGCTGCCGACTTTGTCAAGGTCGCCGACAGGCTTAAAGAAGCTTCCTACTTTATCAGAAAAAAGGGGGGGTATGATTGTCCTGTCTTTCTTATCAGTAAAGCGCCGCTTGCTGTCGGTTCTTTACTGATTGAGAAAGATGAAATAGGCAACCAGTGGACTTATTATGCTGCTTATTTGGATGTGTTAGTACAATGTGGGCTGATCGCGGAAGATAAGGGTGCTGCCTTTCAAGAGGTATACAAAGACCCAGATGAATTCTGTTGTTTGCTTGTAGTGGATGCCGACTTTACCAACTTTGTGTACATCCCTTACCCGGAGGAGTAGGAGTAAAGTTTGTGTTTCGGGAGCTAATCATGTTCTTCGAGGAGAGCCAATGGCAGCCAAAATTCGGGCTGCTTTAGGGAAAAGTCTGACCAGTTGCTTCAGCTGACAACGGTGGTATTTATGCAAAAGAACACGCCACTCTCTTGTGTTTTTGGCACAAGAGCCATCATAGAGACCATTTTAGCAGGAAAAACGATTGACAAAGTTTTTGTCGACAGAGATGTACGCAACCCGCTACACAGGGAGCTCTTGTCTCTTGTGAGACAGCACAAAATCCCTTGTAGC
Source organism: uncultured Cytophagales bacterium (assembly GCA_964455155.1). GTDB lineage: Bacteria > Bacteroidota > Bacteroidia > Cytophagales > Amoebophilaceae > UBA8403. The sequence goes on from CAYVYH010000009.1 coordinate 22,226, forward strand.
CACGTGCCAGCAGTCAAGCTGAATAAGTTGACCGCCAAAAATCACCAAGGGGCTGTAGCTTACGTAGCCCCTATTGCTCTCGCTTCTTTAAGCCATATAGTGCAGGCAAGCTATGAGCGAGGTCAAGCACCGTTGCTCCTACTCCTGGACGGTATTACAGACGTGAGAAATTTTGGTGCCATTGTACGTACTGCTGCTTGTACTAGTGTGGATGCAGTTGTTATCCCTATTCAGGGTAGTGCCTCTTTAAGTGGAGAAACTATGAAAGCGTCGGCAGGGGCCTTGGCACACCTACCCATTTGTAGGGTAGAGCATTTGAAAGAAGCTATTCATGAGCTTCAAGCAAGCGGGTTACAAATTATCGCCTGTAACGAAAAGGCAACCCAATCTCTGTATCATACCGACTTAAATCGCCCTCTGGCTATCATATTAGGATCCGAGGACCAAGGAATTAGCCCCCAACACCTAAAGCTAGTTGATGAAAGTGTGTGTATCCCTATGTTAGGCCCCATTGCATCACTCAATGTATCTGTGGCTGCTGCTGTTATCTTATATGAGCATGTAAGGCAACGGCAATTTTGAATACTGACATTTCATCTCACCATTTGCATGCGCTGATGTCCGGAACACAAAAAAACCTTATATTAAATCGAGTGTTAGACAAGGCTTTCACAAAAATGGGGCGCCTAGACATGGCGGAGACGACAACGAAGACAGTCAAAGAAATACTAAGAAGCGTCTTTGGTTATAACCAGTTTAGGGAAGGCCAGGAAGCTATTATCAGCAATGTCTTGTCAGGGAGGAACACCTTCGTCGTCATGCCTACGGGCGGGGGTAAGTCGCTTTGTTACCAGGTTCCTGCCTTGATACAAGCCGGTGTAGCTGTTGTCATCTCACCTCTGATCGCACTGATGAAGAATCAAGTGGATCGGCTTCGTGCTGTAGGGCTCAACGCTGCTTACATCAACTCCACATTACCTAAAAAGGTTATCGATGAGGTTAGGAAGGAGGTGCTTTCTGGAGCAACAAAGCTACTCTACATGGCTCCAGAGTCACTCACAAAAAAAGAAAATCTGGCTTTTCTCCAGCAAGTCCACATTTCGTTCATAGCCGTGGATGAAGTCCACTGCATATCAGATTGGGGCCATGATTTCAGACCAGAATACAGGAATATAAAAATAGCAATCGATCAAGCGTTTGGGGTGCTGCCCATCCTGGGCCTCACTGCCACGGCTACGCCCAAAGTTCAACAAGACATTCTGAAAAATTTAGCCATAGAAGACGCCACCTTATTCAGGTATTCTTTCAACAGAGATAACCTTTACTATGAGGTAGAGCCCAAGGTGCAAGCAGAAAAAGAACTGATCAAATTCATCAAGGGTCATCCAAATGAGTCGGGTATCGTCTATTGCCAGAGTAGAAAAAAAGTGGAAGAGCTTGCCACATTACTCAATCTCAATGGTATCCAATCGGCTCCTTATCATGCTGGGCTAGAACCTAAAATGAGGGTACAGCACCAAGACGCCTTTCTGAGCAAGAAAGTAGAGGTTATGGTAGCAACTGTCGCTTTTGGTATGGGTATCGACAAGCCAGATGTCCGCTTTGTCATTCATTACGATGTTCCTAGGTCGTTAGAGGGCTACTATCAAGAGACAGGAAGAGCAGGAAGGGATGGCTTAGCCAGTATCTGCTTGATGTTCTACAGTACCGAGGATATCATTAAGATAGAGAAGCTTAATAAAAGTAAGCCCTCTGCAGAACGAGAAAAATCTCAATCGCTGCTGCGGGCAATGGAGATTTATGCGGTATCGGGTGTATGCCGAAGAAAACAGCTACTCCATTATTTTGGAGAAACATACTCCCAAAATTGTAATTACTGCGATAACTGTCGACACCCTACCCAGACCTACTCTGGGGAGGATTTTGTCAAAATGGTTATCATGGCTGTGCAGCAAACCCAGGAACGTTTTGGCACGGACCATATCATACACCTTTTGAGAGGCGCAGAAGATCCCTATATCAAAAGCTATCGGCATCATACGCTCTCCATTTTTGGAAAAGGAAGTGCACGAGACAAATCCTTTTGGCAATCAGTAATCAACCAAATGTTACTACTTGCATTGTTAACCAAGGATATAGGAGATACAAGCGCTTTGAGAGTCACAAAAGCAGGGGAAATTTTTCTAGAGAAGAGTTACCCTATTCTGTTACACGAAGACAACATATACACATCCTCTGATCATGGTGAACGATCTACTGTTCTCCATAAAACATGTGATAAAACGCTGTTACGCCTCCTAGAGCAAATGAGGGAAAAGGTAGCCCAAAAAGAGGCCATCCCTGACTATGCTGTCTTTCAAGATGCTTCGCTAGAAGAAATGGCTCTAGTCTACCCTACTACCCTAGAGGATTTGGCCCAGATCAACGGTGTTAGCATGAATAAAGCAAAGAAGTTTGGGTTGTTTTTTGTGCAACTTATCCAAGAATATGCGGAAACGAATGACATTGTTCCCACGTCAGACATTGTGGTGAAGTCTGTGGCCAGTAGATCAAAGAACAAGGTATACATCATCCAGCAAATCGACAGAAAAAAAGATTTACAGGAGATTGCAGATGCCAAGTCCTTAAGCATGGCTGCGTTGCTCAAAGAGATGGAACAGTTATGCTACGCTGGCACCAAACTGAATGTTGACTATTACATTGATACTATCTTGTCGGCAGATCAACAGAAAGTATTATATGACTATTTTATGAAGGCAAAAACAGACAGTATCAAGCGGGCCAGTGCAGCCCTTAAAGGAATGTTTGAAGAAGGAGAACTCCGATTGATGCGTATCAAGTTTTTATCTGAAGTCGCCAATTAGGTATGTGAGCTGATGGTCAGTGGAGCAATAGCCTTGCAGGCTTGATCTGACAGCAACAAAAGAGATATTTCGTACGACAAGAAAAACATAGAGGAGGGGTCTGGATAAGGCTGCCAGCTTCTGACTTGCGGGCAGGCTACTACCTACCGGGAACCATTCAACTTGGTCACCGCTGCTGCTCAGTAGACACGGAGCGCAGTTTGGCGTCGCCAACAGGAGAGGCTACGCGGGCTTCCATTCTTCTTCTAGAAGTACTGAAAAATTATACGTTATTTGATTTGAAAGTGGGTGAGCCTGTAAGTGGTGGTCTCTGGAGAAGAGGCTAAAAAGCGAAAAAGCACTCCATTCAGCGGCAAACGGTTAACAGTGTTCTTACCTGAGTTTGTACGCCTTAAAATGGGGGGTGAGTTACGCGCACAGGTGTACCAGTCGGGCTGTAAGCCATGGGTACCCAGGTACCCTCTTCGAAGTAACACTCCCAGCGCAGGCACCTTATGTATGCTATCCTTGCCATGCCGAGACTATTGCAAGATTCACTAGAAAATCTTGTCGGGAAGTTTGGTGCATGGTTGAAACTTTATCTTTCAATGAGGGTATGTTAAAAATGATTCAGCGCCACCGGCATTACCCGATCTTCCTATCACTTCTGAGTGGCGTATTTTTTTGGCTTTCTTGGCCTCCTCACCGCTTAGCGCCCCTTTTATTGGTAGCCTTTGTACCGCTGTTACTCATACTAAGACATGTTGAAAAGCATCGATACCAACGTCCTTATTGGACTTTCTACCAGTACGCCTACTGGACTCTCTTCTTGTGGAACTTAACTACTACTTGGTGGGTAGCGTATTCTACCATAGCAGGAGCGGTATTTATGCTCTTTTGCAATACTTTTTGCATGAGCTTGCCGCTGCCATTATTTCAATTTACCACCCGGCATCTTGGAAAAAGTGTAGGCTATGTTGCCTTACTCGCTTATTGGGTCAGCATGGAGCACGTGCATCTTCGATGGGAACTTTCTTTTCCATGGCTTAACCTTGGCAATGGGTTTGCTTGCTGGCCTGAGTGGGTGCAGTGGTACGCATACACTGGTGCTTTAGGAGGAACTGTTTGGATACTTATCACCAACTTACTGCTCTTTCACTGCATATCTAGCAAAAAAACGACAACACAATTTCGGCTTGGATGCATAGCTGGCTTTTGGATCGTGCTCCCTATGCTGATCAGTTACTACACGTATTGGAATTATGAAGAACAAGGCAAAGAAGTAGAAGTAGTCGTTATGCAACCCAATATCAATCCATATACGGGCGAATTTGTGGATATGGGCGCAACATTTTCTGCACAAGAGCGAGTAGCACGGTTTATTACACTTTCTGAAATGCAGCTCTCCGAGGAAACACAATTCCTAGTCTGGCCCGAAGTGGCCATCGATGGCCTATTTGACGAACAGCTGATGAATGAGTATTCGCTCATTGATCAGTTGGTAAATTTTAAGCGGTTGCATCCTCAACTATCTCTGCTGGTGGGGCTTAACTCTCTGGTAGGTTACGGCAATGAAAAGGTTACAAAAACCGCACGGTTTAGTCATAAATATGGTTACTACGATATTTTTAACACTGCACTTTTTGTGGGTGACCAAGGTACGCTAGCTACCTACCACAAGTCTAAACTTGTGCCCGGTGTAGAGCTTGTGCCATACCTCTACCACTTGGAAGTTCCTAAGAAGCTAGTACCTGACGCCCACGGCAGACTCAGCTCGCTGGGCATACAAGACCGCCCTAGTGTATTTTTTAACCAAAGGGGTACAGGCATTGCCCCGGTTATATGTTATGAATCTGTCTATGGTGATTACTTGGCCGATTTTATTCGCATGGGCGCTTCCCTAATCTTCTCTATGACTGTTGATGGCTGGTGGAAAGATACACCAGGCCACCAACAGCATTTCCATTATACCCGACTCAGGGCTGTTGAGAGTAGGAGAAGTGTCGCTAGATCTGCGCTTAAAGGTATATCGGCATTTATCAACCAGCGGGGAGACATTTTACAAGCTGCTCAGTATCAGGACCAAGCTGCCATGAGGTCTACATTGCGAGCAAATTCAGCGCTTACCTTTTACGTTCAGCACAACAACTACATAGCTAGCACGATGCTTTGGACCTCTTTATTGTTGATCATAGGTGCCATGCTCAGCAAAGTACTCGCCAGATATACTAGGAAGGAAGGGTATCATGTTTACAACACCAAAGACAAGCATGGCCCTAGATAAGTCAGATGCCGTCTATCAAAAAGCTATGCGTTATTGTGGCTATCAGGAGCGCACAGTAAAAGAGGTGCAAGAGAAGCTTCGTGGGTGGGGAGTAGCGGGCAAGAACGAAGCACATATCATCCAGGCATTGAAAGAAGATCGGTTTCTTGATGAAGGGCGTTATATAGCAGCATTCATCAGGGGTAAGTTCTTAGGCAAGAAGTGGGGCAAAGAAAAACTGGCAGCGGTCCTTACTAGCAAGGGCTTGGACCAAGTTCTAGTGCGGCAAGGACTTGCTACGATAGAGGACGCTGATTACTTACAGCGTCTACGTGATGTAGCCGAACGTAGAAGCGCATCGCTTGCTGAGGCAAGTTCCACAGAAGCGAGGCGGAAGTTGATGAATTATTTGTTTCAAAAAGGATATGAGTTTGATTTAGTCATGCAAATAGTCCAAGAAATTATCGTACCATAACGCCGTTGGAAAAAATAAAATTTACTTTTCGCTGTCAGCATTGCGGTGCACAGTATCCCAAGTGGCAGGGAAGATGTGCTGCCTGTCAGCAGTGGAATTCCATCCTTGGAGAGTCAGTGCCTTCTAGGCAACTGCAAGCTGCGCCTTGGTATGCTGAGGGGGTGGTGCGGGCTGCTACTCCTAACAAGCCCAAACTGCTACAGGATGTCATATATCAAGCTGAGAATAGGATTCTGTGTCCAGACAAGGAGTTTAGTCGTGTATTGGGTGGAGGCATCGTGCCAGGATCTTTGGTACTTATTGGAGGTGAACCGGGTATTGGTAAGTCCACCCTGCTGCTGCAAATTGCTTTAACACTTCCACTAGAAAAAGTACTGTATGTTTCGGGAGAAGAGAGCGAAGCACAAATTAAAATGCGTGCAGTACGGATGGGATGCCGGTCAGAAAGCTGCTATGTGTTGAACGAAACTTCCTTACAAAGCATCTTTCAACAGATAGGCCAGCTCCAGCCTTCTCTACTCATTATTGACTCTATCCAAACACTGCACGCGCAGCACATCGAAGCCGCCGCAGGCAGTGTGGTACAAGTGAGAGATTGTACTGCTTCACTGCTGCGCTACGCCAAGTCTACCGGTACGCCCGTTTTCCTCATCGGACACATTACCAAAGAAGGCAACCTAGCAGGACCCAAGGTCTTGGAGCATATGGTAGACACCGTCTTGCAATTTGAAGGAGACCGCCACTTAGCTTACCGCATTGTGAGGACGATCAAAAATCGTTTCGGTGCCACTGCGGAGCTTGGCATCTATGAAATGTGTCACGATGGTTTGCGCGAAGTTACTAATCCCTCTGAGCTACTCATTGCACAGCGGGAGCAAGGTCTAAGTGGTATGGCCATTGGTGCTTCTTTAGAAGGAAACCGCTCATTACTCATCGAGCTACAAGCGTTGGTCAGCCCTGCTACCTATGGCACTGCACAACGTAGTACCACAGGTTTTGACACCAAGCGTTTGAATATGCTTCTAGCTGTACTGGAAAAGAAAGTGGGCTTGCGCCTAGGTGCGCAAGATGTGTTCTTGAACATAGCAGGCGGGCTTAGCGTAGAAGACCCTGCCTTGGACCTGGCCGTGTGTGTTGCGTTGGCGTCTTCCTTGCAAGACCAAGCTCTCCCCCAGCACTACTGCTTTGCTGCAGAAGTGGGGTTGGGTGGGGAAATCAGAGGTGTTAATCGGGTTGAGCAACGCATTGCCGAAGCAGCTAAATTGGGGTTTCAAGTGATTTTTATTTCCCAACACAACCAGAAGAGCTTATCTGGGCAAGGCTTCAAGATTGACATTCAACCTATGACTAGGATAGACGAGATACTTACTGCTCTGTTTCGTTAGATAGGGTTACGTGGAGGATGTATTCCTCGGTCAAGTAAGACTAATACTAGTCGCTCACCCGCTCCATCCCAAACAGATGTACTATGTGCTGTTCCAACTTTTGTGCAATGGTCTGTAGATCTTGTTTTGTGCCCAGTACCGCGGCCATAGAAGTCACTTTTTTATCTTGGATGCCGCAAGGAATAATTTGATCGAAATAGCACAAATCCGTATTGACATTGAGAGCAAGGCCATGCATTGTCACCCAGCGGCTGGTCCTGACTCCTAATGCGCAGATCTTTCGTGCCCTTGTGCTGTCTTCATGATCTAACCACACCCCGGTTAGTCCTTGAATCCTTCCTCCCCAGAGGCCAAAATCCTTGAGGGTTGCCATTACTGCCTCTTCTAAGAGTCTCAAGTAGCGATGTATGTCCATGAAAAAATTCTCCAAATCTAAAATAGGATAGACGACAAGCTGGCCAGGGCCATGGTAGGTGATGTCTCCGCCGCGGTTGGTACGATAAAAAGAGACTCCTTGGACTTGCAGCGCAGCCTCGCTGGCTAGCAGATGGGTGTCAAGACCGTTTCTTCCCAGTGTGTACACGTGTGGGTGTTCACAAAAAAGAAGGTATCCAGGCGTAGGCGTTTGATGGGACGCGTGTAGCTTTTTATTTTCTAGCTTGATGGCGACAATCTCACGGAACAAAGTCTCTTGTATGGTCCACGCGGTTTGATATGCCAAACACCCTAGTGTTTTGATGGAGACTTGCTTATTCTGGCTACGCATACGCGCAAGATAAATAGTAAGGAGTTTACGGGAGTGCTGGTGTCTGCGCGAACAACGCAGGCAGTCTGAATACCGCTTTCCTCATCCATTATGTCATACATTCGCCGCAATGATTGGCGAGAGAAGGGTCTTTATTTGTAGATGGGTCACATAGAAAAGAGGGTTTTATCAGCGAGGAGAAGGTTGCCGCTGGCGGCAAACCCAGTAGAAGGTACGGACGCTTGTTAAGAGGCAACTCATTCCTAAATTCCTGTTTCACAGCTAAAAGCATGCTTGTATGCAAGTATCGTCTCAGCAACTCGGGAAGTCGGCAGAAAATTTGGCAGCAAGCTACTTTAAAGAGCAAGGATTCAGCATTATAGCCCGTAACTACCGCTACCAACGTGCAGAAATTGATATCATTGTCCGGAAAAATCAACTTCTTGTATTTGTGGAAGTTAAAGCCAGGCGTAACAACCAGTTTGGATACCCGGAAGTGTTTGTAACACCCAGGCAACAAGTCTTAATACGTACAGCAGCAGAACACTATATCTTCACGCATGACTGGTGCCATGCTCTCCGGTTCGATATTATTGCTATACTGCAGTGCAACAATAACCAAGTACAGTTGACTCATTTTGAGGATGCTTTCTAGCGATCGCTGTCGCTCTTCACTTCCATACATGAACAACGTCAGATTCGTACCCCCCTCACAGCCAAGGTTATGCCCACACCAGGCTGTCATGTCATCAGCATTTTTCGGACTCGTTATAAGCCAATAGACGAGGATACTGGCCCCTTTCTCCTAGCTGACTTTCCCTAGGCGTTAACGCCTGTGGTATACGTTGCTGGTAGGCCATTCGAGATGCTTCTAATACCTATCTCGCCTGCATACCGTATAGCGACGCAACAGCGGGATGACCTTAGTAGTTAACGCAAACGTAGTGTGTATGGATTAGAGCCCGCTTCTCCGCGAAGGCTGCGTGTCGTATAGGGTGCAACGAGCGTTTGGGCTACCAAAAAGACTACAAAAAATCGTATGCGTAACGCTTCAAACTAATGATGATCCAGTATGCACAATGACGCACTGACCATACCGACACATTCTTTTCGTACCATGTCACAGTAGCTACCCTGAGTTGTTACACGCACGTGCTACGTCTGTGTGTATTAGAAGCAATGATACCACGTGCAAAAGTACGTAAAACCATACCACGCGAACATGCTAAGCGACCGCCTCTAGCTTGCTAGCACGGTATCGGTGGGAGGTATGGTCAATTATTTCTCTATTTTTGGTTGGTAAACCGACCCCAAGATGATCGACAAGTTAGAAGCTATTAAGGAAAGATTTCAAGAAGTTGCAACGCTGCTTGCACAACCCAGTGTCATGGCTGATAGGAAGCAGCATACAACCCTGAGCAAAGAGTACAAAGATTTATCCAAGATTGTTCGTGTCTATGACCAGTACCGCAAGGTCCTGTCTGATACAGAGAGTGCTAAGGAAGTCTTGAACATAGAGAGAGATGCCGCATTTAGGGATATGGCCAGAGAGGAGTTAGAGAGCTTGGGAAAGCAAAAACAGGCATTAGAAGAGCATATCAAGATGCTACTGATTCCCAAAGATCCTAATGACAGCAAAAATATCATCCTAGAAATTAGGGCAGGGACTGGCGGGGATGAGGCGGCCATCTTTGCGGGCGACTTGTTCAGGGTGTACAAACGCTTTGCAGAGAAAATGCATTGGAACCTGCAGTTGCTTGACACCACCGAAGGGGCGGCAGGAGGCTATAAAGAGATTGTCTGCACCATTGCCGGAGAGTCGGTATATGGGATGATGAAGTATGAATCTGGTGTGCATCGAGTACAGCGTGTGCCTGCTACAGAAACACAGGGCCGCATACACACTTCGGCCGCCAGTGTGGTGGTGCTGCCTGAGATGGGCGAGGTGGAAGTGGATATCGATATGAACGATGTGCGCAAAGATACTTTTTGTTCCTCAGGTCCCGGCGGCCAGTCGGTCAACACCACTTACTCTGCCATCAGACTTACCCACCTCCCCACTGGCATTGTGGTGTCTTGTCAAGACGGCAAGTCACAACTCAAGAACCTAGAGAAAGCCTTGAAAGTACTGAGAGCAAGGCTATACGAGCGTGAACTCAAAAAACAAAAGGAAGAGGTAGGAGCAGAAAGAAAGTCTATGGTAAAAAGTGGCGACCGGTCTGATAAAATTCGTACCTACAACTATCCCCAGGGGCGTATTACGGATCATCGTATTGGCTACACGGTACACAATCTTCCCGCCGTGATGGATGGGGAAATAGGACATATCATAGACGCTTTAAGGATTGCTGACAATGCCGAGAAGCTACAAGAAGGGCAATAACTTCTTCTCTTAAATCTGTAGTATCTAGATACAAAGAGACATTGCCACCCACTAGCTTTCGTTGTTCTGGTTATAGGCTTTACTCCATGTGGGCGACTGTGTGTTTATTCATCTATGTACTGCGTACATTTAAAGGTAGGCCTTCCATGTTGTGATAAATTCTTTGTCTAAAAGCCATATTTCCTCTGGTGAGACAGGCTTATAGATTGCCGTGAAAAGGGGTGGGGGTAGTGCTAGATTTGAATGCACTATGTTTGCGTTGAGGTTACTAGCATAACCATCCAAGCTGTCTCAAGGTATTTTGAGCTTGACGTAAGTCGTTAAGATGCAATTTGTTGACTACGATACCTTCTCGCAGAAAAAACAAGCCTAGTGGCGCGCGCAGCATGGTCCTGAGTAGTAGTGGATTGGCTGTGTGCAGAGGTAGTGCGAGTGTAGCAGCTATTTCTTGTCCGTGATGACTGGGTGCAACCAATACAGGATGCACACTTTTCTGAATCTGCTGGATCAGCGTGTGCAGTTTCTGTAGAGACCGTGGTTCTATGGGGGCAGAATGCTGGACAATGATGAGTAGCTTACATCCAGTCAGTAAATCCTGTGTATAATCTTTTGGTCCTCGCCAGATGCTGAAATGCACAGCAGTAGGCATGTCTGCTGGGTTGAGCAGCCGTGTTGATACAAGTTTGTACCCGGGTGCTGGTGGGTAGTATTCGGTTTCCATGGTCTTCCCTTCCCCCTCCACCGTATACATGTAGCGCAGGGGTACGTTTGGTTGGACTAGCTGTGACAGGTCACTGCCTATTTTGTAGGGTAAAAGATCCAGCCATGGCAAGTGACGCAGCGTATGTCTAGCCAATCCTAAGGAATATAGTAAAGCGAAAACTACCCAGTAGTAGTTATTTGGATTGGTTTGTTCGACTTTTTTTTGCCAACAGAGTCCCATGAGTATGACTAGCAACACACTACTTTTAGCGAATGACTGCCAAGGGGTCAATGCCAAGGCATCGCCAAAACACCCACAGCTCGCTATACGCTTTGAAGTGGCAGTATAAAGCGTAAGGCAGGTAAAAAAAAACGTGAGCGACAGCAAGGCAGATAAAATCCAGAAGCGTTGCCAATGGACGAGCAATGCGACTCCCAGGACTACCTCCAAGGTGGCAATGCATACAGACAGGATGACGGTGTAGGGAATAAGAAGGCGTAAACGAATGGCTAATTGGCTTGCAAATAGGTGTAGGTACTCTTCGATTTTATAGGCAAAGCCCCGCGGATCGTTGAGCTTGACCACACCCGAAAACAAAAAAGTTATGCCTACGACAAGACTAGCTAGAAGATCGACGTACTTACTGATCCACATGGCCTAGTTTGATCAGTGCAAACACAGCGTAGTTGACGATGTCTTGGTAATTAGCTGCTACGCCCTCGGAAATAAGCGTGGCACCTTGGTTGTCTTCGATGCGCTTGATGCGCAGAAGTTTCATCAAGATAATGTCAGTGATGGAACTGAGACGCATGGCGCGCCACGCTTCTTGGTAGTCGTGGTTCTTGTTGTGGAGCAGTGTAGTTGTTGTAGCAATGACCTCATCATACAGTGGAGCCAGTTCATCGTAAGACAAGTCTAAGCTCTTGTGGTCTTGTAGGGCTATCTGTATCAGGGCCATGACGCTGTAGTTGACAATACCGACTAGCTCTGTGGCTATGTCTTCTTCTACAAGTTGCGTGCGCTGTTCTTGAATAGCTCGAACGCGTTGAGCCTTGATCATGATCTGATCAGTTACGGAAGGCAGGCGTAAGATGCGCCAAGCAGTACCATAGTCTTGGGTTTTTTTTTCAAAAACAGCCTGGCAAGCTTTGATGACGGCGTTGTATTGTAGTGGAGTATCGAGATGCACAGTGAGTCATTAGCCTTTGAATCGCGCTGGAAGATAACCCTTTTATTAAAAAGTAACTAGACCGTTCCAAAACGCGAAGAACCTTGTTCAAACACTACTATACAAGAAGGAGTCAAAATCCCACCTGGCAACGATTCCTCAAATTGTAAGAACCAAATTAGATGACGCCACGCCACTTCCATGGCAACCCTTAATTGAAGCCTCAGGACTCTGTGAACAAGGTGGAGATTGCCATGAACAACGGTTTAAACAGCCAAACAACTGCTCAGAGATGGCATCCTTGATGGCACTGTAAGTTGGTAGTGTGCAATAATCTTGTGTTGGTTGTATGCGGGCGGACGTAGTTGGAAAGTATATAAAACGCTATAAGCCTATTGGTGAAATGTATTCTAGCTATTGTACACTTTCTCAGGCGTCCTTTCTATCCTCGGTAGAGCCTGGCTTGATTGTGTTGTTGTTTTCCTTGAAGCGAAGAGAGGGGTATGGCTCCATACAACCAATCGTTTTTTCCCTGCATGATACATGGGACCACGCGAGTCTTGGGATCGTGCGCAAATTATATACCAAGGCCCCTGAAGACATGCCAGCCGTGCATCTCAGCCTACATGGTCGTTTAGTTAACCTTTCAAAGCAATTCCTCAGGCTATTTATTTTTTGCGATGATCTTATTTTGGGGTTTTTATTTTCGAGTGTAAGATGGCATTTTCGCTGTTTAATTACCTTTTTCTGGTAGCTACTTGCAAAAACTTATATGACCAGCAAAGCACTTTACACTCAGGTCTATCAAGCCCTTTTACCAACTATTCAACAGGAACGGGAGTGTCGAGCCGTTGTCCAGCGACTCTTAGACTACTATTTTCAGCTCAATGCAATAAGTATAGCCCTAGACGAGAACATCAACGTATCTCCTGCCCAAAATAATTTGTTGTTGACAGCCATAGAGCGCCTTAGCCATCAGGAGCCTATTCAGTACATTTTAGGCGTTGCTCCTTTTCTAGGCAGAGATTTCCGGGTGACTCCTGCTGTCTTGATTCCTAGACCTGAAACGGAGGCTTTGGTCCAGTATATCGTCGATCATCACCCACAAGGAGGAACACGCTTGCTTGACATTGGTACTGGCAGTGGGTGCATAGCCATCACTTTGCAACAAGAACTCTCTCAGGCTATTGTCCACGCTTTGGAGGTTGACCCAGAGGCACTGCAGATTGCCCAAGAAAATGCAAAAAAACTGGGAGCAATAGTACATTTTATACAAGCAGACGTATTACATGAGCCTCTTCCCGCCCAAAAATGGGATGTTATTGTTAGTAATCCTCCCTATGTGCGCATTTCCGAGCAAAAACATATGCAACGAAGCGTGCTAGCGTACGAGCCTGCCAAAGCACTCTTTGTACCCGACGAACAGCCCTTGATTTTTTATGAAAAAATTGTCGCTTTGGCTCTCCGTCACCTTGCGTCAGCAGGCAAACTTTACTTGGAAATCAACGAGGTGTTCGGTCAAGCAGTCGCTAGCCTACTCACCGATGCTGGTTTTGAGAGCGTTTGTGTTGTCAAAGACCTACATGAAAAGGATAGATGGGTGGCAGGAACCTTCCAGCGAGAAGAAAATAGTGTTCAAAAACACGTATGCCTCCTTGATAACGGGGCGAAAGACGCATCGTAGACGGTTTCGTGTTCATAATTTTTGATGTAAAACTCGAGACCTTTGCGTAAAAAGTGCACCGTCTCTACAGCGTTTCTTGGAGGCATTTCTAGGTATGCGGGTTGCTTACTGCCCCATGTTGTGGGGCAAGGTTCCCTTTTGAGTACTTCTTCTCTATTTTTCCTATGCTTTCGACATCATGGCCCCAGAGAGTCTGTGTAGGTTATACGCGATAGCCTATAGAACATGCTGCGCTGGCTCCTAGCCCACTAAACTAACGTTTGATACGCCCAAACACCCGCTCTATTTTTCCTACTTCTTTTTAGGGGAATTACCCTCCCCCCCCCAAAAAACCTCATTAACGTAGCAGGTTGCGTGAATTGTCCCTGCTTAAGAGGCTATTTTTAATAGCCTCTTAACAGACCGGCTCAGTCATTTGATTACGCAAGACGCACTTAGCCTTTCTTCACATAGCAGCTTGCATAGCGAATGAGTTGAGACGTTGCCAAAGCAAAGCAACGTAACGCATCATATAATACAATGAGAGCAGTAACCGTTCGTTTAACGCCTACCGACCTTACCACACTTACTTCAAATCTGAAAACGTGGTTGCAAATTTTTTTAATCATGACGAAGTGTATTGACTTTTAAAATATAATCGCTAAAATCGGGTACTTATTAAATCAAACTTAGACACATACACTATGAAAATGTCTTTTTTATCATCTACCAAGATCATACGCCGTATATCTGCTATACCACTGCTTTTTTTAGGGACTATCCTACTGGGCAGTTGCAACCAACCGCATCAACTGGGAGTAGCCGAAAACCCGCAAGAAATCTTAGATGCCAAGTTGGCAAACCCGAAGCAG
>CAYVYH010000010.1:0-23105 GCA_964455155.1 uncultured Cytophagales bacterium
TGCCATCACCCAAGGTGACGTAACCGCGCTGGGCCAGCACTGGCAACTACTTCAGTGCCTACGCATCATCGAACATCCTGAGGTGGAACAACTCGTCGAAGGTCAGGTTTTACTCGCCATTAATGTGGCACTAAGACAGTTTGGAGATATAGGAACATGGACCAATACACACAACTTTGACCAAGCAGAGGCACATATAGCGCTGTTTACACAACTCATCCAGGAGCTGCCTGGAGCGATACTGGACATCAACCCAGACGAATTGCGCCAACAACTTGCACGTTGTAGAGGACAATATGAAGAGGACAAAAAAAGAGACGAGGCAATACAGCGGCTTAGGGAAAAAAGGGAAGCCATAGCCTTAGAAATAAAGAATAAAGAAAGAAAAGGAGAGTGTTTTATTCTATAATGCATGGCTCACTTCATGCATGTTTTGATGAAAAAGAGGTGGCAAAAAACGCAAGGAACCGTTAGACTAGGCACGGAGTCTCGCAAAAGATTCGCCTGTTGTATTGTGAGTATCTCCTAATCAGACACAAACCGCTCTGTTTAAAAACCTACTTTCCAATCAGTTAGGTCCTAAGCACCCGCCGCCCCATCTATTAGTGCAGGCTGTCCTCTGGAAAAAGCTAGAGGAAGCCTTCGCTCTGCTCCATGCACGTGTAGGCTTGCCGAGTTATCCCCCTCAGAAAGATGGCTGTCCCGTTGATGCGCAAACACCTCTACAACTTCAGTGATGAGCGCCTCGTAGCCATGTGGCAAGAAGATCCCTATTACCAATACCTTGCCCGAGAGGCTTCTTTCCAGTGGGGCTAACCCTGTGCTGCTAGTGATTGAGTCGATTGTAGACATCGCATCGGAGAAGAAGGCATAACCAAACTATTTGCGTTCTCTATAGACCTACATGCAGACAAGGTGAAAAAGGATAAGGAAGTCATGGTAGACACCGCCATACAAGGGAAAAATATCACCTTCCCTACCGATGGGAAGCCATGCGAGAAGAGAACGCTGCACGGCATATTGTCAATAAGGATCCTTTGAGTAGATCCGGGTTGTTGTTTATCAAGATACTAGCCCTCTATCCCATCATCAAAAGCAAGTTCCAGGAAATTTTGTCCGTGGGTATGTTAGTAGAGGAACGTGAAAGAGCTAGCTCTTTCACCCTATCAACGCCGTGATCGACTGGTTTGTGTTCGAAAAAGCATTCGACAAGGTTGGTAAGTGCGCTCTTGAGGAGGCAGCCGGAAGGTCAACCTATCATCCCTTGGTGCTATGCAAGATGGCGCTGCTACAAACCTGATATCGTCTCTCTGACATGGGCATAGCAGACATGGTACCTGAACCATGGTACGCTCAGCCGTTTTGGACGTGTAATACGTTGGTCTGGTAGGCTAGAGGCCAGGTATGTAGGCATGGCTAAAACCCACGGGCTGGAGTCTATCGCTTGTAGCTTATACAGACTTCTAGGGATGATCATGTCGAAAGCGTAGAAAAAACCGAGAAGAATTACCCAAAAGCGCACTTAGCCCCCAGAATAAGGGGCAGTAAGCGGACTGAATACCTAAAATGATTCCCAGGAAGCGATTCAGAGACGGTACGCCTTTTACGCAAAGGTTTTACATCTTTGCTTAGTACTACTGCGCCTATGCAGGACAGGTAGCAAGTGCCAGTCATTCTAGGCGACACGTACTACATGAGAGATAGAGGAAACATACATCTTTCAAAACCTTAGCCTTTTACCCCCGTATCGCTATTATAGGAAACTTAACTGGGTTCTCCAGGCGATTATTTACGTATCTTTGCCAGTCGTCTCTTCTTTTTTTGATTTTGTTTCACGTGGAACATTGATGATCAAAACCCGTGATACATCAACATTAGCTGATAACAGTTCTATGTTTCCAGAATATGACATCATTGTAGTGGGCGCAGGTCATGCTGGTTGTGAAGCAGCAGCGGCAGCAGCGAAGATGGGTTCTAAGGTGCTTTTGGTGACCATGAATATGAATACCATTGCACAAATGTCTTGCAACCCTGCCATGGGTGGTATTGCCAAAGGACAAATTGTGCGTGAAGTGGATGCACTTGGAGGTATGTCAGGGATCATTGCTGACCAATCTATGATTCAGTTCCGCATGCTCAACAAATCCAAGGGCCCAGCCATGTGGAGTCCGAGAACTCAGAACGACCGTATGCGATTTGCAGAGGCGTGGCGGTTGGCCTTGGAGCAGATCCCCAATGTAGATTTTTGGCAAGAGATGGTCAGCGAAATCATCGTCCAAGATGGTCGGGCTGCGGGTGTGAAGACGGGCATGGGCCTAGAGATTCGATCCAAGGCTGTAATTTTGACCAATGGCACTTTTTTGAACGGGCGCATCTACATTGGAGAAAAACAGTTGGGGGGGGGGAGAACGGGTGAAAAATCAGCCACTGGTCTGACTGAGCAACTGGTAGCCTTAGGGTTCGAGTCTGGGAGGATGAAGACGGGTACGCCACCACGAGTAGATGGAAGGACGCTGAACTATCGAAAAATGGAGGAACAACCAGGTGACGAACAGCCTGGAAAATTCTCTTTTCTCGATATTACTCAGCCTCTACGGCAACAAAAAAGTTGCTATATCACTTACACCAACGAAAAGGTGCACCAAATTCTAGCAGGTGGCTTCAACCAGTCGCCCATGTTTAATGGCAATATTCGGGGTCAAGGTCCTCGGTATTGCCCGTCTATTGAAGATAAGATTACCCGCTTTGCAGATCGAGAGCGGCATCAAATTTTTGTAGAGCCAGAAGGCTGGAATACAGTAGAAATTTATGTCAATGGATTTTCTACGTCTTTGCCCGAATCTGTACAGTACAAGGCGCTACAAGCTATCCCAGGCTTTGAGCATGCAAAGATGTTCCGTCCAGGCTATGCCATCGAGTACGACTACTTGCCGGCTACACAGCTCCAGTCTACGTTAGAGACGTACCTGATAGCCAACCTGTACTTGGCTGGACAAATTAATGGTACTACAGGCTATGAAGAAGCTGCCTGCCAGGGCCTCTTGGCAGGTATCAATGCCCATCAAAAAGTGCAAGGGCGGGCGCCCTTGGTTTTATCTAGGTCCGATGCGTACATCGGCGTTTTGATTGATGATTTGACCACCAAAGTTACGGACGAGCCTTACCGCATGTTTACGTCCAGGGCTGAGTTCCGGATTTTGTTACGCCAAGACAACGCAGACCTGCGTGTAACGCCTATAGGACATCAGCTTGGTTTGGCCACTGACGAGCGTCTACAAAAAGTACAGACTCAAAAGAAGGCTACTGCACAACTGTTGGAGGACTTGAAGATGTGGAAACTCACGCCTGAGCTGATCAATCCTAAGCTTGATCAGCTGGAATCGGCGCTTATTCAAGAAAAGCAATCTGTCTATCAACTGCTCAAACGGCCAGAGCTTAGTATCGAGGTACTTGGAGCGATGGATGCAGCACTAGATCAGTATCTACAGCAATATAACCAGGCAGTGCTAGAGCAAGCGGAGATACAGCTGAAGTATGAGCGATACCTTCAAAAAGAAAAGGAACTGGCAGAAAAAGCACAGCGGCTAGAAGCATATCGCCTTCCTGTCGACTTCAACTATGACCGCATCCGAGCCTTGTCAACCGAAGCCATAGAAAAGTTAAAAAAAATTAGACCGGCCACACTGGGCCAAGCTTCAAAAATTAGTGGCGTCTCACCAGCCGATGTCTCTATTCTGATGGTTTACTTGGGGCGATAAGCGAGTAGGGAGGCTCGGTATACAGTAATGATCATCTCAAGTCTGTTTTCGTGTGTAGCGGGGAGACGATGATACACATGATCAGTATCCGTTGCCATTATTCTTCAGCTAGTAATTCAGCATGTGTCAAGGTATCTCCGGTTTGTAGCTTCCAAAGATTGGCATAAAGACCATCTTGCTGTAGCAAGGTTTGGTGTGTGCCTTGTTCGACGATTTCGCCGTGCTTGAGCACAAAAATTTGATCCGCTTGTTTGACCGTAGAGAGTCGATGGGCAATGAGCAGGGTGGTCCGGCCTTGACTGATTTTTGCCAATGATTTTTGAATAGCTAATTCCGTTGCATTGTCGACAGCAGAAGTAGCTTCGTCAAGGATTAAGATAGCTGGGTTGCGGACCAAAGCTCTGGCAATAGATATTCGCTGCTTTTGCCCACCAGAAAGCATGTGGTCCCGCTCTCCAAGCCGCGTGTCATACCCCTGGGGTAAGCGAATAATAAACTCGTGGGCAGCTGCATTTTTAGCTGCCTGGACAATCTGCTCCCGGGTAGCAGTAGGCGAGGCATAACTAATATTTTCGGCGATGGTACCTTCAAAGAGGAAAGGCTCTTGGCTCACAAAACCAATCTGCCTACGGAGGTTCGGGAGTGATATCGTGCGTAATTCCTGTGCATCAAAAAATATTTTGCCCGCTGTGGGTAGATAAAATCCTAGTAGTAGCTTCAGGAGCGTTGATTTACCAGCACCTGTGGCTCCTACAAAAGCGACCGTTTGGCCTGGAAATATTGTGAAAGAAAGCTGATGTAGCGTGGGAGCGTGCTGTTCATAAGCAAAACCGACCGAAGAAAAGGTAATTTTTCCTTGCAAACGCAAAGAAGTGTCGGGAGACACTTCTCTAGGAAGCTGGAAAAGTTGTAGTAGCCGTGCCGCAGAGGCCATTGCGCGCCGAAAATTGATCATGATTTCTGCCATGTTCACGAAAGGAGCAAGCAAACGCTGAGTCAGGAAAACAAGCGTACTGTAAGCCCCCAAATCTAATCGCCCCTCTGCAACAAGAAAGCCACCGTAGATTAAGGTGACTATAAAACCCCAGAGAACGGCAAAGCGTAAGATTGGCGACACCATTGCATGCCATCGGATGGCATTAAAATTAGCGTTTTGATATGCTTGGCTGGCTTGCCTAATTTTTGCGGCTTCAAGTTGCTCAGCTACCAGACTTTTGACAGTAAGCATGCCCAGTAAACTATTAGCTAGCCGTGCACCCAGTGCACCCGCCTTTTGGCGTACTGTGAAGTAGAGTGGGCCCAGCTTGGCTTGAAAAAAGAAATTACCGTAGATAATCAAAGGAATGGGCAGCATGACTAACAAGGCAACTTTGGGCGCAAGCACAAAGAAAGTAATGCTAGTCAGTAGCACAGAGCAAAAGAAGTCAACGATACTATCTATGCCCTCTTCAAAAAAGCGCTCTAACTGATTGATATCGTCATTTAAGATGGAGAGTAAGTTCCCAGTTTTCTGTTTGGAAAAAGAAGTCATCGTACTTTGCTGCACGTGCTCAAAAGCAGCTATGCGAAAGTTATGTTGCAAATGCTGGGTAAGACGCCACCACTTGACAGAATACAGGTATTCGAACAGAGACCCTAGTCCGTAGACCATTAAAGTCATCAGACTTAATAAAAGCAGTTGCATTTTTAGGCTAGTAAAGCCTAACCTAGCCAGCCATGCATTTTCTTTCTCTACAACGGTGTTAATGGCTAGTCCCAGTAAGATTTCTGGCAGGATATCGATAAACTTGCTGAAGAAGGAATAAAAAGCAGCCTTTGCACAATCCTTGCGCAGAGGGCGTATGTAATGAAACAGTTGGATAAAGGAGTGTGTTGTGCTGTTTTTCATCTTCATTGATATGCGGCACTCAGCTAGTCAGTTGCCGACGGAGTCCAAAGGTACTGGATTGAATCATCGTCAGAAAATAAAAGCATCACTACGAACATGATATCCCTCGGCTAGGGTTTTCTCGTAACTTATGGGGAGGTTGCTCCTACAAGCGTAAACATTGAAGATTGATGTACTATGAAAATATCCACACATGCCGGTAGGTGTTACCTTAGCGTAGTTTTTTGGGTACTGATGATTGTCTTGACGTTATTCAATTATTCTTGTGCCCGTATTACAGCACTTTCAGGAGGTCCCAAAGACATCACGCCTCCCCAACTCATGAAGGTATTTCCCACACAAGAGAGTACAGGCTTCAAGGGCAAGGTGATCCGGCTGGTTTTTGACAAGGAGATCGAGGTAACGGATATCTATAACAAGCTGGTAGTGACCCCCAGGCTGCAAAAGTTAGACAAGCAGCCCAGCTACACGTGCTATGTACGTGGAAAGACCCTGAAACTCACATTGCACGTGCCCTTAGAAGAGGAAACGACCTACACTTTCAATTTTAATGACGCGATTCGGGACGTTACGGAGGGTAATATCGCGGTGGATCCTGTACTCACATTCAGCACAGGCGATTACGTAGATGCCATGTACGTCACAGGACAGGTCAACCACCTTATGACTCAGCTGCCAGCTCCCAAAGCCCTAGTAGCACTCTACACGGCCGATAATGAGCGTCTGCATATCCTCAACAGTCCCCCCGACTATTTCACTAGAACAGACGAGCAGGGGAATTTTAAACTAAATCATATCAAAAAAGGGAAGTACTACATGTATGCAAGTAACAACAAGGGCTATCAACTCATAGGGAATCCTGGTGTAGATGAATATGGCTTTTTGAAACATCCCATTGACTTGACAGTGGTACCCAGAGACAATGTGACGCTGTTTATCCTCAAAGCCGATGTAAGGGCATTTAAATTACAGAGTCAACAGCCCCAAGGCCGGTATTTTGAGTTAAGCTTTAACAAACCCCTAGAGGACTACACGCTTGATTTGGCACATAATTTTGAAGAAGTCGGGTCCTCAACACTGTACAGCCAACTGGTAGCAGATAAGCAGATTATTAGGGTATACAACACGTTCGGCCTTTCGAAGGGAGAGAGCCTAGAGGCTCGTTTGACCGCTAAAGATGCGTCGGGCAATGTGATTGAGGAAAACGTCACTATCCACTTTAGGGAGGGAGTGTACCAAGATTATCCTGCTTCCTACGTGTTTGAGCCTACCTCTGGTACTGCCCTTCATTCCGATTTTACGGGCACCATGACTGTCAGTAAGCCTGTTAAGGAGGTGGTAGCAAGCTACCTCCGTTTTTACCTTAACGGCCAAGGAGCAGTATGGATCGATGCCAAGGACTTGCAGTTCAATGCCCAGCGAGATACCGTTACTATCAAAAAGCAGTTTGATCCAGGTATGATGACACCTCTAGAAAAGAGAAATCATCATACAGATAAGGGAGCAAAGGAATTAGTCTTGCAAATGGATGAAGGAGCTTTTGTGACAGTAGAAGGAGATGTCAGTAAAGAAATGCGCTATGTATACACCTTGAGGCATCCCGAAGAATTTGGAACGATTAAAGGCACTGTAACTACCGAAGCGCCTGGTTTTGTCGTACAATTACTTGACCTAGAAAACAACGTTATCGACTCGGTCAGAAATAGGCGCCACTACCAGTTTGATGCAGTAGCCCCAGGTAGTTACAGGATTCGCCTTCTGATATTGCAGGACAAGGAAGGTAAGTGGAGTTTTGGCAACATCTACGAACGAAGGGAGCCTGATCCTGTAGTCTTTTATCCGGATGTTGTGGCTGTGATTGCGAACTGGGAAATTGAGGGTATCGACTTTTCTTTCTAAGAGGAATGTCGGTACAGGTATCTCTTGTAAGGGTTTTGCCCACTTACCGGTAGCGGTAGTAGCCATTGTTTTGCGTGCATGGTATCGACTCCCGCTGTGCTATACGCAGGTCTCTGAGAAATTGTCCCAGCCCAAGAGCTGGAGCTACTTCATTTCACTCCTAAGATTAAGATACAGATCGTTACGTCGCTATGTTCTTCATACCCAATAGCCTCAGTAACAATTGCTAACAGGATTTGATGGGTACCCTCTTGATATTGCTATTTTCATAGGCTTACATCTCATCCACGACTACGTTATAGAAAAAATACCTCTTTACTGATACTATCAATGTCGTTGTTGTTAACTGGGGACCGAGGGGACATGACCGCAATAGATACGATCGGGCAGTGCACGGCATGGTCTTTCTACGACATTATAGTGACGTCTGGACTCGTAATGGCCCCATGGTACCCATCGATTTGGCATGTTGGTAACCCGCAAGAGTGAGCTCATACGCTGAACTGCAGTCCGTCGTACGCTAAATGTATCCCACTAGGGAGGCTTTTCGATACTTCTTGATGACCTCCTAAGAGGTGACTTATGTGTGTCAGATAGGTTACTTGGGCCCCCACTTTTTGAGCGAATACAAGGGCTTCTTGCAGGTTAAAATGAGCAGGGTGCAGCTCCTGCTGGAGCGCATTCACGATTAAGACTGTAATACCTCTGAGCTTATCCATTTCTTCTGCGGTAATGACTTTAGCATCTGTAACATATGCCAGTGCACCTATCCTAAAGCCCCAAATAGGTAAAGTATTGTGGTATACTCGGATAGGCACAACAGTTAGGCCTGCGACCTCAAAGGCATTGTGCTCGATAGGGTGCACCTTGAAATTAGGGATTTCTTGGCACGAGACCTCCGCAAACAGATAAGTAAATTCTCGTTGAAGGTGTGCAACTACGCGGGCATCAGCGTAAAGTGGCATTGACTTTTCTTGTCGGTAAGTAATACTCCTCATGTCACCAAGCCCTCCGGTGTGGTCTCTATGCTCGTGGGTTAATAAAAGCGCGTCGAGCTGCTCAATCTTCGCTCTAAGAAGTTGCTGTCTTAGATCAGGCCCTGAATCAACCAGTATACTTTTGCTGTGATTCGTAAGGTGTATGGAACTTCTGAGCCGTTTGTCTTTGGCATCAAGCGATTGGCAAGTAGAGCACGAACAGGCAATAACAGGGACTCCTTGTGATGCCCCTGTACCAAGAAAGGTAATCGTCAAAGTCAGTTACTTTTGGGGTTGCTAGGCTACGGTACCTCCATACTACTACTACTACTACTACTACCCTATCTTAGGACGTTTGCATGGGCTAGTTGGCGAATTAGGGTGCGTTCCAATCACTCAATACGGTTACCCATTGCCCTAATAGCAAGGTGCCACCCCCGAACTTGCCTTAAAAAAGGGGATAAGCCAACGTGATTGTAGAAATATTTTTCTCGTCAACTATAAAAATATTCATTGAGATGATCCTACGCCATGCAAAAGTCCCATCGTAGTCGTCGGTACCATAACACGTGCCACCAGCAAGTCTATCCAGGGCCCATTGATACACCTCCCCTATAGAAGGCGCGTACCGGGCGGTGTAAGATCCCACTACAAAGCCCTATCAGCTTTTTATTTTCTGTATTCTCTGTTAACTTCGCAACGATTTAAAAGGCCATTGATTCCGTAGCTCAGTTGGTAGAGCATCTCCCTTTTAAGGAGAGGGTCCTGGGTTCGAGCCCCAGCGGGGTCACTCCCAGGGCGCTCATTGCGCGGATCAATAGTAGATGATGAGACCTCCGGCGCGCGCCACTGCATCAGCAATACGTTCATTTCCTGCGCGTTGTTCGGTGACGCTCGCGGTCCAGCGGCTTTTCGTAGTCTCCCGTGGTCACCTAACTTTCTGAGCTGGCTACAACAACCGCTGCAACGGCGTCTCCCGTGATATTGGTAACGGTTCTGCACATGTCTAAGATTCTGTCAGGTGCCAAAATTAAAGCTAATCCTGCTGCGGGTATACCAAGTGATTGTAATAGTATCATGGTCGTCACCATGGCACCGCCAGGCACCCCCGCCACACCAATAGAGGAAATGACCACATTGGCAACGATGATCAGCTGTGCTGTAGTGGACAACTCTATCCCCAGCGCCTGAGCAATAAAAACGATCGCTATCCCCTGATAGAGGGCTGTTCCATCCATATTGACGGTGGCACCTAGCGGCAATACAAAACCACTAATCTCTTCAGAAATGCCTAGATGTTTTTCTACCCTTTCCATGGTGGCTGGTAGAGTAGCTGAGCTGGAGCTAGTGGTAAATGCCACTAACTGTGCGGGGTATATGCCCTTAAAAAATTGGATGTAGCTCATCCTGGTAAAGAGCCTTAGCATAATAGGATAGACGATAAAGGTCATGCATACCAGACCAAGTATGACAGTCACCACATACCACAGAAGTGCATAGAGTATCTCAAAAATTTCACTAGGCTTGCTGTCCCCTACCACCTCCACCAATAAAGATGCTATCAATGAGAAAACACCAATAGGAGCTAAATTCATGATAAAACGGATCAACTCTATGATGGCATCGTTGATACCTTCGAAGAAAAGCACAACTGGCCTACTCTTTCTGGGTGGGATTTTCAGCAGAGCTATGCCAAGCATAATCGCAACCAATACCACTTGCAGGAGATTCTCATTTTTACTCATGCTGGCTACTAGATTTTCGGGAACGAGGTCTACAAAAATCTGCAGTGGTGCGTCTGGATTTTGTATTGTTTGTATGGTTTCTCCACGCTTTTCGGCTTCACCAGCATAGAGAGTCATGAGGCGGTCTCTAGTTTGCTCGGTAATGACCTTGCCAGGCTCGATTAGATTGGCAATGGTAAGTCCCAGTGCGACAGCCACAACGGTGGTAGTAGTGTAGATAAAAAAAGTTTTCCCTCCAATTCTGGAAAGTTTTGTCATATCCTCAATACTAGTGACACCAACCACCAGCGAAACAAAGACGAGTGGCATGGCAACCATTTTTAAACTGTTCAGGAAAACAGTGCCAAGGGGTTTGATATAGTTGGTAGTCAAAGAGGCAGGCCAACCTAACTTTGCGCTTAGCAGGGCAAATGCGAGTCCTAAAGCCATCCCCACCAAAATCTGAACGTGTAAAGCAACCTTTCTCATCTTTTTTCTTGCTCTGTTTTTGGCATTGATTGCCAAAGTATAGTGAAGTCAACCTATGCTCAATGCCTTGACCTTTGTTTGACATTTTGGGTGGTGCTGGATGACAGGGGATCCGTCTACGGCTGGAGGGGATCTTGGGAGACATGCCACCCACTGAACGTGCGTAAAAGTCAGCCTACTAGAACAGCTTACTCAGTCTAGCGCAGAAACAATCTTCTCGGAAAATGGGTACGATCCAAGGAATCCCTAAAATATAGAGCTGGCTCCTACTCCTCTGGGATAGTAGCTTCGTCAGGGTAATGATACATAACCTTCCCAGCCAAAAACTCTTCCGTAGAGATGATAACAGGCTTAGGCTGCTTTTCATAGAACTTAGAGATTTCTATGTGCTCCTTGTTTTCAGACACTTCCTCCGAGTTGTCTGTATGGGAGGCAAACTCAGCAAGTTTAACATCTAACTCGTCTTTGACTTTAACAACGATTCGCTTTGCGTTTTTGGCAATCATGACGGTACTCTCGTAAATATTGCCTGTGGGCTCCACGAGGTCCATGAAATTTCTCGGAATCAAAACGGTACTATACTTCATAGTCATTGGCGCTTTAGGGATTCTTAGGCCCATCGATGGAAGATAAGGTTTTGTACATCTCTTTTACTGCTAAGGCATACTTGCTATCAGGGTAGTGATTTAAAAACTCCTGACAGTATTTGATGGCTACACGGTACGGCTCCTCTTGACCGGCCCCCTCTTTTTTAAAGAACCGGTACTGTGCATCAGCTTTGATATACGCGGCCTCTTCGTCATAAACGGAACCGGGGAAGTCCTTCTGAAAATTGTTCAGCGTTACAACAGCTGCCCGGTAGTGGGTGAGCTGGTGGTAGAGCTTAGCACTGTTAAGATCCTTGAGAGCAAGTTTTCCATTGAGTGCTTCTAGTTGTATACAAGCTTGCTCTACATACTCCCCTTCAGGATAACGATCTAGGTAGTCAAGGAGTGCATGGACTGCTTCTTGTGTGGGCGCTTGGTCAAGCTTTACGTCGGGCGATCCTGCATATAGTGCGTGACCCTGCATGTAGACAGCCTCTTCTACACGAGGATCTCTTAGAAACGTTTCACTAAAATACTTGAAACGATCTGCGCCTTGCAGATATTTCCCCTGGTGAAAGTGACAATAAGCACAATAAAAATGGACAGATGGTTCTTCTTCCTTTCCTCGCAGCAAGGGAAGGGCCTCCTCAAACAATCTTAATGCTTCATAGTAATCCTTGGTTTCATAGCGCAGCACGGCTTCCTGATACTTAGTAAGCCCTTTGGAGGCGCCACGCAACGCGCAGGAGGACAGAAGTACCGGGACGAGTAGCGAGAAAAAAAAACTCTTAGACAACATAAAACACGAAAGTAGGGGATAGTCCTTACTCTGCCAAAATTCTACACAAGAAGGGCTCAGTCTTTTTGTTTTTGATTGAGTTTAAAATTTTCGTAAGTCTCTATCGTCCCATAACCGTGTGCTACTACTTCCTGCTTGGTAGGCTGTTCATCAATCCTCCAATTGAAATGTTCCAATCTTTTAATTTTTTCCTCCATTTTATCAAGTGGGTAAAATGTACCTGTCGGTTTGTGTCGAAATGTGATGTCAGCGATGGTCGCTCTTTCCATATTGATACGAATTTGACTACATCTCAGGTGGTTCATGCCTTGTAATTGTCCGTTTTCAGCCACAACGAAATAAATACTCTCTGCATTCCCATTTATCTCGATGGAGGAAATCTTGCTTTCTTTAAAAAAGGCGACCATGCTTCGCCCTTGTAGTTGATTGTAGTTTCCAAGAGCGTCTTTAGAAGCCACAAAAGCACGGGTGTCCATGTGCATTTCATGGAGTGTTTTTCCCTGGAGTGTAACATGTACAGCATCAGCAGTAAGCTGGTTGGTGCCGCTCCAAAAGATGGGATCACCATAAAAGTAAATAGTTGCGTCAGCACTTTGGTAAACCATAGAGTCAGCCTTGCCTTGCAAGTCTTCTTTATAAACCTTTATGTTATGATAGGCGCGTACCACAACATCGTCGGTACTGTCTTGGGCAGATTTGCTTTTTGTAGCCACAAAAGTATCTGCAGATAAATATAGCGTGTCTTCTCCTAAACGCTTCGTCATCAATGCGTTGCCATATACTTCGGCTATACCTTCCTCTTTTTTATATCGACCGTAATCACCCGAAATAATCAGATCATCTTCCACAGCAATAAGCCTGACATGGCCAGTAGCAGTGTAGACTTCTTCGGCTTTGTCTGTCCTGATCAGGTCGCCATACAGTGTATACCCTTCTGTGTCTATCCTGCTCTGTGTAAAGGTGCTCTGTTGATTGCTTGTATTGTACTCTCCTCCCTCATAGGTCGTAAGTGTTTGCTTGCCATCTTTGCTAGTGATTTTAGTAGTGCCTGCGAACCGGGCAATTTTCGTGATGGTATTGTAGTGTAGGTGATCACATTGCAATGTATAGTCTTCGTTGACCAAGACTACCTTTTGTTCAAAGGTGGCTATCTTTTCTAGGTCGTTATACTGTCCAGACTCACTGGTCAGCACATTGGCTCCTTCTGTGAGTTTACCTCCTTGCACGAAGTAGCCCTGCTTGGTTTCCGTGTTATAATCAAAATAGTCTGTGTAGAAAGTCGTGGTGCCCGACTCGTAGACTACGTGACCACGCAGTTTGGCTAAATGGGATCCTTCTTCATAAGTAAGACGATCTGATGCAATGGTAGAGCCATCTTCATGGGTAATCTTGACATGGCCTTGGGCTTCAATCAGTGCTTTCTTTTCGTAATAAATAGCATGATCTGCCTGTATGATGAATTTCTCTAAGATGAATACAACCTCTCCCGTCAGCTTTTGGCAAGGTTCTTCGTTAATTGTGTAACTCTCCAATCGCTTGGCGCTCAAGTTAACTTTCATGTTGTCTTCGGCACGTGTGACCGTGTAGACACCTAACAACAACACAAAAAAGTACTTATAGTGCCATTGCCTACGCATGCTTTCAGGGTGTTTTGTACCTGGTTGTTTTCCTATGTGTTGCCCCACTGTAGTATCTTGACAAAGCGGCATAGCCTACTGCCGTTGGTGGTGGTAACGCTGTAATATCCTTGCCCAAACAACTATACCGACTGTATGCTCTCCAAAACTACACAATACCCACATGCTGCAAGCATTTCTTTCATTCATACTTAAAAAAAATCTCCTGCCACCAGATGGCCCTACACTTTTGGCAGTCAGTGGAGGTGTAGATTCTGTGGTGATGAGTACCCTTTTCCATCAAGCGGAATTAAGCTTCGCCATAGCACATTGCAATTTCGGATTAAGAGGTGTGGCATCGGACCAAGACGAAGTATGGGTGCGCGCGTTGGCCAGACAGTACGGCGTTGATTTTTACGCGCACTCCTTTGATGTCCCCACTTATGCACGAGCACAGGGAATATCTACGCAGATGGCTGCTCGAACACTGCGCTATGACTGGTTTAAGACACTTTGTATGGAGCATGGTTTTGTAAAAGTGGCTACCGCACATCACGTCAACGATAGCCTAGAAACCGTGTTGATGCACCTTGCCAAGGGAACAGGCATTGCTGGCCTTCATGGTATTGTGCCCACACAAGGCAGCTATATCAGGCCTTTGCTTTTTGCCAAGAAAGTTGAAATCCTCCAGTATGCACGATTAAGAGGGCTAGATTGGCGAGAAGACAGCTCCAATTACCAAGATAACTACCAAAGGAATCTGATTAGGCATCAAGTGATCCCTTGGCTCCAAAAGTTAAATCCCAGTCTGGAGACCACCTTTGGACTAACCTTAGAACGGCTAACCCAAGTAGAAGCTGTGTTTAATGAACGGGTAGAGAGCGTCCGTCAACGAATATGCCGCTACCAAAATTCAGACTACTATGTGGCTGTTCATGCCATACGAGATCAACCTTGGGCCCCAGTTGTCGTGTGGGAGTTACTCAAGTCTTTCGGATTCAGCTTTACGCAAATCAGTAGTTTATGCGCCCGCAAACGCGCCAGTGGCGCTATGATTGCATCAGCTAGCCATCGACTTTATGTAGACCGAGGGCATTGGATTGTGACTCCCTGCGCCCTGTCAAACTCCCGGTGCTACACGATCAATTTCACCACGAGAAATCTATCCGTGCCACCTCATCAGCTCCAGTGTACTCATATACCCAGGGCACAGTATGCGATAATGGCCCACGAAGGGGTGGCTGCCTTAGACAGATCCTTGTTGAAGTTTCCCTTGGTTGTACGTAAGTGGCAACCAGGCGATGTATTCTACCCGTTGGGCATGCAGCAGCGGAAAAAATTGAGTGATTTTCTGATCGATAACAAGGTACCTGTTCCCTTGAAGGCGCAGGTATGGGTGGTGACTTCGAATAATCAAATTGTGTGGGTATTAGGCCATAGAATCGATAACCGCTTCAAGGTCACAGCGAGTACACAGCAGGTGTATGAAATACGGTTCAAGAGGGCTCCTGGAAGTCCTTTAGGGTGAGATGATGCTTTTCTCACCGCATGTGCGGGCTGGGAGAGACATAGGAAGCAGGTGTACCTCGTTCGCCTTCATGTATGGAAAAAGCAGCTGATCCTTCTTACTACTCCGGCCACTACTTCGAAAAAGACAATCTGCGCATCCCCATTTCTGTGGAATTAAGTATCGGCAGTGCTACAATCCTTACGCACTACCACAACTGCTAAGAATATATGCCGTGCAGAACGCCCCGGAGGTGTCGATGCAGCATCTCCGGTTAGACAACTTTTCCACTTCTTCTTGCTGTAAACGGCTCTACAGACTTTTTCATTAATTCCAGAGCCATATGTATGTCATTATCCATCATCAAGACTACGTGTGGGTGTGTGGACATGTACCAAGGATTTCCCCCACGTGGCTCCCTATCTGTCACCGTTTTGCTCCCCAGCTTTATTCGTATGGTTTCAACGCCGTGGGTATGTGACCAGTTAGCCATGATCTACCGCATAGCTTTTTAGAATACTTTTACAGCGGCAGCATGGTAGGACCAGGAGAACCTATACCCAAGTATGGATACGGTTACTTGGTTCATTGCTTATCTTTGGAAGGAGATTCTCCAGCGTAATAGTTACAACCTCGTCTACCTGAGGACGGGAGTGCGCAGTGCTGCATCGCGATACGGGAGGGTTGTACTCCTTCCTTACAACAAGACTACTGTGCTCAAAAAATATATCGCCGTTGCTACGCTACTTATACTTTTGCCGCTTTCCTGTGTTGCAGCAAAGAACGATATGTACGGCGATTTTTTTGAGGAAGCTAAAGTAGCCATTTACCTTGGGTCGGGCATGCCAGGTGGTATGGATCATACATACAAGTACTACGATTATGAGACCATGCAGCCCAGGGGGAAAGTGAAAATAGCCCCCAATGCAGGTGTAGGCTTGGTGCTAGGATATAGCTTCACCTCTAATCAATCTTACAAAATTGGCCCTGAAGTAGGGTTCATATGGGGCACTACGAGGCGTATGGATGTCCCTACTTCGCCTGCCCATGTGCGTACACAGCATCCCAGGGGCTATGCTATCGAGGAGAAGTACCTAGAAATACCCATGGCTCTTCGGTATGAATGGGTGCTCTACAAGAAGCATCACTACTTATCTGTTGGATGTAGCCCGGGTTACCAGCTGGACGTTTTGTTGTCTTCGCATCGCATTTCATCTTCTGGTGCGAAGAGAGATTTACGACAGGATATGCCCGACCTTCCCAGACTTTGTAGCAACTTATGGATAGCTGGACATTTAAGTTTTAGCACATATTATTTAGAGCTTAAACTAAAATTCCCGATGGACACGTTCAAAAAATCGAGAAAACAACACTTAGAGCTAATGAACAAGTGTAGAAGGGCGAATGCGACCGCTGTTGAAATTGGACTAGGCATTAACATTACAGGATTGTTTTTAGAATAGCCTTACCATCTAGACGTAACATTGCCAAAGTACAGTATTTCTTAAATCCAGGTCTGCTAATACAAGGCCCTCTGCACTATAGTAAAAAATGATCGCCTCCTTGAATAAATTGACATCTCTAGACTGCTCACTTGCAATACCATGTGCACGATGAACTTTGGGGGTATAAACGAGGCTATACACACCAGCAGACGACAAAAGTAGCAACACCTATCATTAAAAACGACAACGAGTGGCACACTATAATTTCGAAGTCATAGAACAAAAGTGGCAACACTACTGGATTAAAAATCAAACTTTCAGCACAAAAACCACGCAAGACCAGCCCAAATACTACGTTCTAGACATGTTTCCATACCCCTCGGGTACTGGGCTGCACGTGGGCCACGCGTTGGGCTACATCGCTTCCGATATTGTGGCACGCTACAAGCGCAGTCAAGGTTACAATGTACTACATCCCATGGGCTTCGATGCGTTTGGCTTGCCTGCGGAGCAGTATGCCTTGCAAACAGGCCAACATCCTGCTGTGACCACCGCTCAAAATATCCATGGCTACCAAGCACAATTACAAAGGCTAGGACTTTCGTTTGACTGGAATCGTACATTATGCACAAGCGATGCATCATACTATCGATTTACTCAATGGATCTTCTTACAGCTGTTTAACAGCTGGTACGATACCCGTCTGCAGAAGGCTCGTCCCATCCAAGACCTGGTAGCTTTCCTCGAAGAAGGCGGCAATGTAGCTGTACAGGCCGCTTGCGATGCAGCTGTGCCCACCGTCACAGCCGAGGCTTGGCGGCAGATGGCCGAAAAGGAACAACAAGCACTTCTCCTCAAGTATAGACTAGCTTTTCTGGAAGAAACCATGGTTAACTGGTGCCCGGAATTAGGGACCGTGCTGGCCAATGAAGAGGTGAAGCAAGGGCTTTCAGAGCGTGGTGGTTATCCGGTAGTACGTCAAAAGATGCGACAGTGGAGCTTACGCATTACAGCCTATGCAACACGCTTGTTGGAAGACTTGGAAGAGCTAAACTGGCCTGCTTCTGTCAAGGACATGCAGCGCCACTGGATTGGAAAATCACAGGGTGCAACCATTACTTTCCGGGCAATAGATGCAGAAAATACAGGCCACAGCATACCTGTTTTTACGAGTCGGCCCGACACCCTCTTTGGCGTGACGTACCTGGCGTTGGCGCCGGAGCATCCCTTGGTTCAATCGTTGACGGTATCCAAACAGCAGGCAGCCGTTATGCGCTATTTGGCACAATCAAAGAATCGTTCGGAAAGGGAACGGTTGGCAGATGTAAAACATGTCACCGGTGTATGGACAGGTACATATGCTACACACCCCTTTACCGGTTGGCCCTTACCCATTTGGGTAGCCGATTATGTTGTGGCAGGGTATGGATCTGGGGCAGTGATGGGCGTGCCGGCACATGATAGCCGTGACTATGCTTTTGCACAACACTTTAACTTGCCTATCGTCCAAGTGATCGCGGGCGGCGATGTGACCAAGGCTGCCCATGAGGACAAAATTGGAAGTCTCATGAACTCCGATTTTTTGAATGGCCTTACGGTGCAAGACGCTACAGAGAAAATATTGGAGAAGCTAGCGGAAAATCAATTGGGCACACCTACAACCACTTTTCGCTTACGCAATGCCATCTTTAGCCGACAGCGCTACTGGGGAGAACCTTTTCCCATCTACTACAAAGATGGCATGCCCTACGCCCTGTCCGAAGATGCATTACCCCTAACGCTTCCACCTGTCAAAGCCTACCAGCCTACCTCCACAGGACAACCACCTTTGGGCCATGCCGACAACTGGCACACTGTGGCCGGGTACCCTCTGGAGTTGAACACCATGCCAGGCTGGGCAGGATCTAGTTGGTACTTCTTGCGGTACATGGATCCGCACAATGAAGAAGCTTTTGTGAGCCCAGCCTCACAAGCGTATTGGCAAGCAGTAGACCTTTATGTGGGGGGAGCAGAACATGCTACCGGCCACCTCTTGTATGCTCGCTTTTGGACCAAGTTGTTGTATGATCTAGGTTATATCAATGCCAAAGAGCCTTTCCAACAACTCATCAACCAAGGCATGATTCAAGGGCAGTCTAGCCTGGCCTATCGTATCAGGGGAACTCAGCAGTTTGTCAGCTACCGTCTTAGAGAAGCATACGACACGGTGCCCATGCATGTGTCTATAGACTTAGTGAAAAACCAAGTACTGGATATAGACGCTTTCAGAAGATGGCGACCTGAACTCCAAGAAGCCACGTTCATACTCGAAGATGGGCAGTATATCTGCGGCAGTACAATAGAAAAAATGTCTAAGTCCAAGTACAATGTCGTCAATCCAGACACGATCATTGCACAGTACGGGGCAGATACCTTACGGCTATACACCTTGTTCTTGGGCCCACTCGAACAGTCCAAGCCTTGGGACACACATGGCATCGAAGGGGTCTTTCGGTTCTTGGCCAAACTCTGGAAGCTGTTCCACAACCCTACAGTAAAGATAGATATCACAGACGCGCCTCCTTCTGCCGAGGCTCTTAGAATTTTGCATAAAACCATCCAAAAAGTACAAGAATCGATTGAGCGTTATACTTTTAATACTGCTGTGAGTGCCTTGATGATTTGTGTCAATGCACTCACTGACCTGTCTTGTAACCACCGAATGGTACTGCAAGATTTGGTTGTGCTGTTAGCGCCTTTTGCTCCCCATATAGCTGAGGAGCTTTGGGAGTATCTCGGCCATAGCACTAGCGTGGCCCACGCCCCTTATCCTCGCTGGGAAGCGGCGTATGTCCAAGAGGATAGTTTCGAGTATCCCATTACGGTCAATGGAAAAGTGCGGACCAAGCTAACTTTTGCATTGGCTACGCCCCATGAGGAGATAGTAAAACAGGTACTGGCCCACACGGCCGTGCAGAAGTGGATACAAGGAAGACCTCCTAAAAAAGTTGTTATCGTGCCGAAACGGATTGTCAACGTAGTGGTTTAAACATGACTCGTGTGTCTTCAACTGAGAGCACGCACCCATGTCGCTAGTATCCCTAGTAAATTTTGTCCAGCATGCGTAAACGCACACCCACCCAGTCAATGTTACTGGCATGCTT
This sequence comes from uncultured Cytophagales bacterium, assembly GCA_964455155.1. GTDB lineage: Bacteria > Bacteroidota > Bacteroidia > Cytophagales > Amoebophilaceae > UBA8403. Next base: position 19,833 of record CAYVYH010000010.1, read on the forward strand.
GCTCATGGCACTTCCGATCGTTGTACAGGCTGCTAATAAAAATTGGAATGACAAATATTTATTTTTGACCGTTATTGGTCTCCCACTTCCTCTTCTTCGGTGATTCTATCCGGTAGAGAACTCTTGAATGAAGCAGAAGACCTTGTGTGCCGTACCAAGCATGTTCAATACGGAATTCGGGGCAGGGTTACTACAACCGTACTCAATAGCACCTATAACCAGTTCTTAGTACTGGTAAACCACGAAGTGCATGGACACGGATTCAGAGCACTAAGCTTGGGTGTGCCTATATCTCACTACTCTTTTAATTTATTAGGATTCGGGGGAGCAACGCATTTTATCCCCCTCTTTTACCCAAGAGCCTTTTGCTGTCACATTAGATAAATCGCTGCTAATAACTATGGGTGGCTGTGAAGCGAGTCATGTTTTAGCACGAGAACTTCTCTTCAAGAATTTTAAAAATCTGACGCTAGACTTCAGAACCTACAAACTCTTTTTTAATGCTTACAATGATCTTTTCTGGTACATTCTAGTTACTTCTTTTTTAGAAACAGTCCGAGTTGCTTTATGGGCTTTCTTAGATTATCTGCTCACGGGGAAAAGCTCCGCTGCAATTCCTCATTTGAAATTGGGTAGTGTCAACTACATGCCTCTGATTAGAATGGGGTTAACGCCGCTCGGACCCACGTACTATCTAGAAAACTATATTGGACATGGCAATAAAACCTTTTTGGTGAGCATCGATAGTGGTATTTCTCCAGGTCATATGCGTCGCCACGGAGGTGTACAGTTGCGGACGAGCGGATTTTGACCTATGAAGGTTACAGCTTGGATGTGACAAGACGCCTATGGTACCAGCCCAGACTGCAACTAAAAAATCAGGATCGATGTGAAGATCAAAACTATTGGGGCGGACTGGTGGGCATCGATAACAAATGCAAGCTAGGGAAGCGCATCTCTTTGCATGTTTCCATCTTGTAAAAGCTCAGGGTTTCTAGAAGGCGTTGTAGCAAATGGCGGCTTTGTATTCAGAGGTGGCTTTTCGCTGCATCATTGAAGGCTTGTATTTCCTTGCTCTCTGGCGCAAACATGTTTTCCTGTGACCCTACCCTAGGTCATGTACCTTGCGCAATGCTTCATCGCTGCTGCTGACCGTACAATCTCCCTGAGTATTTTGGGGTTGCGACTTGTGCGCAAAAGGCTTACCTGGTCCGTATGGTTCCCCTCGTAGCGCATTTTGGGGCACCCGATCTGCCTGTTACTCCCTTGCTGCGGGAGCCAGGTGTTCTTATAAGCATATTCCCTATTGATCCTCTTGCATGGCTAGGAAACGCTCTGCATCCAAGGCGGCCATGCACCCTGTGCCTGCGGCAGTCACTGCTTGCCGGTATACTGCATCCTGGACATCGCCCGCTGCAAAGACGCCAGGGAGGTTGGTTTGTGTAGTCCCTGGAACGGTTTGGATGTAGCCTTGAGGATTTAGGCTCAGGTAAGGAGCAAAAAGGGCGGTATTGGGCTGGTGGCCGACTGCCACAAAGAAACCTTGAATTGGTATGGTTCTTCTTTGTTGAGTACGATTATTAACCACACATACACCTGAAACTACGTCTATGCCCAGTACTTCTTCCACCTCAGTGTTCCAAAGAATTTCAATATTGGGTCTGGTCATCACACGTTGCTGCATGATGGCCGAGGCACGTAATTTGCCCTTACGTACGAGCATATACACTTTATTGCAGATTTTAGATAGATAAGATGCCTCTTCCGCAGCGCTATCTCCTCCGCCTACGACGGCTACATCCTGCCCTTTGAAGAAGAATCCGTCGCAGACGGCACACGCAGAGACACCTCTACCATTGAGACGCTTCTCAGAAGGCAAACCCAGCCATTTGGCCGAAGCACCTGTAGCAATAATCACGGTCTTGGTCCTGACGATTTGCTGATCATCAACGGTTACTTGGTAGGGGTAAGTAGCAAAGTCTACGGCAGTAACACTCGCTGCATAGACGGTGGCGCCAAATCGCTGTGCCTGCTGTTGAAATTCCAGCATCATCTGGGGACCCTGCACTCCTTCAGGATAACCTGGATAGTTCTCCACATCCGTAGTAATAACCAACTGTCCTCCAGGTTGAGTACCCTGATAGAGTATAGGGGCGAGTCCCGCCCTGGCCGCATAAATGGCAGCAGTATAGCCGGCAGGCCCTGAACCGATGATGAGTAAATTGGCAATTGCTTGATCCATGCTTTGAGGAATATTTACCCCAGGTAGGGTTTCAAAGTATCACTACGCGAGGATTGTTTGAGCTTTTTAATGCCTTTTTCTTTAATCTGCCGTACACGCTCACGGGTCAAATTAAAACGAGCACCTATCTCCTCCAAAGTCATCGAGTGTGTGCCGTTCAACCCAAAGTAGAGTAGGATCACATCAGCTTCACGCTCTGTAAGTGTAGCTAGCGCGCACTGTATCTCTTTGCGCAATGAGTCGTTCATGAGCTCATCATCGGGTTTTTCCTCGGAGCCATTCACTAGTACATCTAATAGGCTATTCTCTTCTCCCTGTACAAAGGGCGCATCTACCGAAATGTGCCGTCCAGAGACCTTCATGGTGTCTCGCACTTCATTGGCACTGACCTCCAGTACCTCTGCTAGCTCCTCAGTCGTAGGTTCACGCTCATATTTTTGTTCTAACTGAGAAAAGGTCCTAGATATTTTGTTGAGAGAACCTACTCGATTAAGGGGCAATCGTACGATTCTGGACTGCTCTGCCAATGCTTGTAGGATGGATTGTCTGATCCACCACACCGCATAAGAAATGAACTTGAAGCCCCTTGTCTCGTCAAAACGTTGCGCTGATTTAATCAAACCTAAGTTGCCTTCATTGATCAAATCACTGAGGGAGAGACCTTGGTTCTGATATTGTTTGGCCACAGAGACCACGAAGCGGAGGTTAGCCTTGGTCAATTTTTCGAGTGCTACTTTATCGCCCGCTCTGATAAGCTTGGCTAAGACCACTTCCTCATCGGCAGTCAATAAATCTACCTTACCAATCTCTTGCAGATACCTGTCTAACGATTGGCTATCTCGGTTAGTAATCTGTTTACTTATTTTTAGCTGTCTCATGGGAGTTCAGTTGTAACCTTTAAAACTGCAATCTTTCAATTAAAAACAATGCCCTATGGGTGTGTACTACAGCAGACACCCCGTGCTCGGCTAGGCAGTCAGCTAGCCAGCCGCAGCCCCAGTAGGCTTTGGCAGCAATACTTTGTGGGAAAG
>CAYVYH010000010.1:23205-35692 GCA_964455155.1 uncultured Cytophagales bacterium
TCAGCTAGCCAGCCGCAGCCCCAGTAGGCTTTGGCAGCAATACTTTGTGGGAAAGTCTATACTTCCCAGTTTTGGGATCAACTTCTGTGAGTTTGACTTGTATTTCTTCCCCTTCTTCGAGAATACTTTCTAGGTCGTCTACGCGTTCCCACTTCACTTCAGAGATGTGTAATAGTCCGTCTTTTCCGGGCATGAACTCTACGAAAGCACCAAAGTCTTTTACGGTCTTGATCTTACCAGTGTATATCTCTCCTACAGTAGGCTCAGCAATAAGGTTCTTGACACACCGCTCCGCCTTTTCAATAGCCTCTTGGTTAGGAGCAAAAAACTTGATAATGCCTACCCCATCCACTTCTTCAATAAGAACTTTGGACCCACTTTCTCGCTGTATTTCCTGGATTACTTTACCACCGGGGCCAATGATAGTGCCAATCATATCTTTTGCAATCCGCATGGTGCTGATTCTAGGAACGTGTGGCTTGTAAGCATCTCTTGGCTTGGTAATACATTTGGCCATTTCCTCCAGAATATGCAAGCGCCCAGCTTTGGACTGTACCAGGGCCTCCCTCAATATTTGGTACGACAGCCCTGTCACTTTGATATCCATCTGGCAAGCAGTAACCCCTTTCTGTGTACCTGCTACCTTAAAGTCCATATCACCCAAATGGTCTTCGTCACCCAGAATGTCAGAAAGTACAACATAGTTTCCCGTTGCAGGGTCTATCACCAGTCCCATGGCAATGCCAGATACGGGTGCTTTGGTACGCACTCCTGCATCCATCAAGGCCATGGAGCCAGCACAGACCGTGGCCATGGAAGAAGAACCGTTGGACTCGAGAATGTCAGACACTAAGCGAAGAGTATAGGGATTTTCTTCTTCTGAAGGCAATACTTTCTTCAGGGCCCGCATCGCCAGGTTTCCATGGCCGATCTCTCTCCTAGAGGGGCCTCTATTAGGCTTTACATCCCCGGTAGAAAAGCCTGGAAAGTTGTAGTGGAGCATAAACTTGTTGTAGCCACTCGTCATCGCACGGTCTATAATCTGCTCATCCAGCTTGCTACCCAGCGTTACGGTTGTGAGTGCCTGGGTTTCCCCTCTAGTAAAAATAGCAGAACCATGTGCGGCCGGAAGATAGTCTACCTCTGTCCAGATGGGTCTGACTTCATCCGGTCGTCTACCATCTAAGCGTATCCCCCCTTTCAGCAACGCCTCACGCACCGCTTGCTTTTCCATGTCATGAAAAAAGTGTCCAAACGCAATAGGATCCAATGCCTGGCCTTCTTGGAGATTTTGCAGATACGCTTGCTTGATTGCCTGGAAGGCCTCTTTGCGCTGCTGCTTGTTAGCGATGCCTTGCTGGGCCACGGCGTACACTTGATTATATAGTGTTTTGAATGCGGTTTCTTGCCATGCAGGCGCCTCTTGAGCAAGTACATTCACCGTATTTTTTGTATCTGTGCCCACAGCGGCGGCAAGTGCTTCTTGGGCTTTGCAATGTTCTTTGATCGCCTCATGGGCAAATTGTATGGCTGCTACCATCTCTTCCTCTTGCACTTCGTTCATCTCTCCTTCAACCATGAGGACACTCTGTGCAGTAGCGCCCACGATCATGTCTATATCAGCCCTTTCGAGGGCTTTAGGAGTTGGGTTAACACACAGACGGCCATCTATTCTGGCGACACGTACCTCAGATATAGGATTCGTAAAAGGTATTGAGGAGACCATCAAGGCGGCAGAAGCAGCCAGCGCCGCCAAAGAATCAGGAAGTACGTCTTCGTCGGCGGAGATGAGAGCAATATTAATTTGTGTCTCAGCTGTGTAATCTTTAGGAAAAAGGGGCCGGATGACACGATCTACCAATCGCGCAATCAGCACCTCATGGTCGCCTAGCCTACCTTCTCTCTTGAGAAAGCCTCCGGGAATTTTGCCTGCCGCTGCAAACTTCTCTTGATAATCTACATAGAGAGGCAAAAATTCTGTGGCTACTTCAGATTCTTTCTTGGCTACTACGGTGGCAAGGAGCATGGCATTACCCATTCTCACCACCACAGATCCATCTGCCAGCTTGGCTAGCTTTCCTGTTTCGAGGGTAATCGTCCGGTTATCAGCAAGTTGTATGGTCTTAACTATGGGTTGCATATATGTATTGTCTAATCAGGTGGGTGTATGCATTAAGAGGTTCCTTGACATGGGCGGCGTTGCCAGGAAGTCCGCTCATGTCAAGCTGTCGTCAATCCATCTAACAGTGGTAGGCATGTGTCTCGTATTGAGATCGAGAACTACTTTCTCAGACCAAGGCTGGCTATTGCCAGTCGGTACCGCTCTAGATTTTCTCGTTTTAGGTAGGACAGTAGGCGCTTTCGCTTGCCAACAAGCTTGGTCAAGCCTAACATAGAAGACTTGTCTTTCTTATAGGTCCCTAAATGATGGGTGAGGTGCTTGATTCTGTGGGTAAAAAGGGCAATCTGAGATTCTGCGGACCCTGTGTCTTGCGTTGACTTCCGGGCGCCAAACTCTTTAAATAAGCCTTCCTTTTCGGTCTTGGTTAGTTCCATAGTGGCTGCTGATGGGCTGATTGTAAATTGGACGTGAACCTAGCGAAAAAATCGTACCAAAACAACCCTATTTCGTGCATCTTCAGTCTGTCTTTCATCGTAAAAGGCTGCATAAGGGATGGTCAAGGGCGGAAAGATCTACGCAGTTTACCGATTTGGCGCACCTGTCTTTTGATCTTCGCCAACAGTATCGTATAAAAATCAGCCTCAAAGAGATGTGCGTCTTGACAAGCCTTTCTCAAAAAGAATACCCCAAAAGGGAGTAGTAGCCAATTGGCTAGCCAGGCACCACTCAACGCATCAATGGTTGCTTCATTGGCCCATTTTTCCCCTAGAAACTCAAAAATGTAATGCCATACGATTAAGCCTGTAGCAATGAGCAGGGGGATGCCCAATCCCCCTTTCTTGATAATAGCGCCTAGTGGTGCTCCCACCAAGAATACAACGATGCAGCTTACTGCCCATGCCATCATCTTGTACCGCACTAGCTCATACTTTCTGATTTCTCGTTCCAGTCGTTTCGTCTCGGCTATTTGCTGCAACAACTCTCCCCTGAAAATTTGAGCATTCTCTAAGGCTCTGCTGTAGATGTGTACAAAATCTATCGCTTCATACTGTGTTGACGGCGTTGTGGATAAATCAGTGGTAGAAGGTAGATCCTCTGACTGGAGCTTTCCACTTCGAAGCTTTTCAGCATGCGTTTTGAGACGCAAGATATTGGCTGCTCCGAGTGTATTTTCTTGTATGATTGTTGCAGTCGTTGGCTCAGTGCACCACAGAGGAGTCAGCCCTTTTTCATCCAAAGACCGTTTTGCGTTCTTCATGGCACCCTTCATAGCCGCAATGTCGGCAGCCAGCTGTTGGGTATTTTTTGTTCCGTAAGCGCTAGTAAATGCTTCTTTTTGTGTTCTGGATAGCTGGAATGATGCCAAACTGAGAAGTAATTTTTGGGTGTGAAAGCTACTTCTATAAAAGTGGGGCACTTGCATATCATGGCTGGTAGCCGCGTTGGTTGAGCGTGGTTCCTCCACATAGTTATGCCCATTGAAAAGTTCAATTACCAAATAAGCCTCATCGTTGATCGTGTATATCTTACCCGACTCAGCCGTGGTCAATGATATATTGCCCTTATCCTGGGTATGGTCATAAATCATGATACCCTGTAGGGTTTTTTGGTCGTCCAATTTCTTTTGGACTTTGATACTATAGCCAGGTATACCGTCGTAAAATATCCCTTCCTTGATGGCTATGGAGGGTTTTTTTTTGCTTAGGTCATACAGCAAGCTGAATGTGTCTAAATAAGCGCGAGGTACCACGTAACTGTTTGAAAAAAACACAAGTACACTCATCAGAGAGACGACACAGCATAAAGGCAATAAAATCCTTGGCAGGGAAATGCCAGCACTTTTCAGTGCTACGAGCTCATAGTGTTCTCCGAGACTTCCCATTGCCATGATCGATGCCAGTAGGATAGCCACGGGAAACGCTTGTTTTGTCGCCAAGATGCCAACGTAAGAAGCTAATTGCGCATAGATAGCTAGCCCTAAGTCTTTGCCAATCAACTCATTGAAGTAGACAAGAAAGAACTGCATCAAGAGGATAAAAAAGGCTGCACAAACGATGAGCACGAATAGTCCCAAAAAGGAACCAAGAACGAGTTTATCAATTTTTTTCATCTCGCATGAGCTATCAAGCGCCTACATTTAGAAACCCTCGAAACTAAAGTCCGGCAAAAATAAGCATATTGCAAATGGTATTCTGACACATATTGTGTATAATGGGCCCATTTATGGCGAGGTAGCTCAGGTGGTTAGAGCGTCGGATTCATAACCCGGAGGTCGAGGGTTCGACCCCCTCCCTCGCTACCGATGCCGCGCATGCCTTCCATCTGCTTTGAGACAGAGGGCCGGGACTTTTGTTAACGCTTATGAGGGTTGATATCATCACCTGCCTGCCCCGGCTTTTAGAGAGCCCTCTTGCACACTCCATAGTCAAAAGGGCTGTTGACCGGGCCAAAGTAGCCATCCACGTCCATGATTTGAGAGACTATGCTACTAATAAGCATCGACAGGTGGATGACTATGTGTATGGTGGTGGGGCAGGCATGTTGCTCATGATAGAGCCCATAGCACGCTGCATCGACACGCTCAAATCAAAAGTAAACTACCAGGAGGTGATCTACATGGCCCCAGACGGAGAGCGTCTAACCCAAAGAGTGGCCAATGCACTCTCTTTAAAAGACAATTTGATTGTCTTATGTGGTCACTACAAAGGGGTAGATGAAAGAATTAGGGAACACTTGATCACACGAGAGATCAGCATTGGTGACTATGTTTTGTCAGGGGGGGAGCTGGCAGCCGCTGTCTTAGTAGATGCCATTGTTAGACTGCTTCCCGGTGTATTGTCAGATGAAACGTCGGCATTAACTGACTCCTTCCAGGAAGACTTGGTTGCACCTCCGGCCTACACAAGACCTGCCCGTTTTCGGGGCATGGAGGTTCCTGCCGTATTGTTGTCTGGTAATGCCCAGGCTATTCAACAGTGGCGCTACGACCAAGCTGTAGCAAGAACTCAGAAGCGTAGGCCCGCACTCTACCAAGCGGAATATGAAGCGCCGGCCGCGTCACTTTTTTTTCCCGATCCAATGCACAACATGCATTAGCCACCAGAGTAGTAGTACCAAGGTTACACACCCGCTTGAAATGATTAGAAAACCTTGGTAGGTGCTAGCTAGCAGGTTATTAAAGTACAGGGCCGCGGCGACCAAACCGAAGAGCAAGGCACAGTGGGCAAGAACAAACAACAGCAAAACGAAGGCCATCTTGATGGCCCACGCTGTTAGCTTCCTCCTCATCTCATCCCTGAAACTACACAGGCCCTTGGTAAGCAGCCCGATGAGTTCTCCGACCAGTAGTTCGAAGCCCAGGAGCCGAAAAAGTATCTTCATCCACTTGGTGCGCATGTGTGCTTCAGGGTTGGGTGGTCTGCTACCAAGGTAAGAAAAACGGGCTAGTTATTTCCCTGCGTTGAATAGCTGCTGCTTTTCAGTTGCAGTCAAGCTTTCGTAGCCAGAGGCAGCCACCTTGTCTAGAATTCTGTCTAGACTGTCTTGGTCCACCTGAACTTCGTACCCCTCCTTTTCCCGGGGGTTAGCATTTCGGTGGACCACTTTGAGGTCTCTGCTATGTTTTCTCAGGTGTGTCCAAGCTGGGCGCCACCAGGCATTACCTCTATACTGCCTTACATAAACATATCCTAGCAGTGCTCCTCCTAAGGAGGCAATGCTTGTTGCAGGCTCAGTCCCCACCAGATTCATCAATGCAAACAGTACCAAAACCCCAGCGATATATTGGAGTTTGATAGGACCCACAATAAAAAGAGAGAAGGCATGCTGCGGGACCAGCGTGGCTGCTGCGATCATAACAGCATAGAGGCTGCCTGAAAAACCAGAAAGGCTTGCCGTAGCATCCCGGAAGTGAGGTGCCACACTGTGTAAGAACAAAAACAGAAGCCCTCCTGCTAGGCCACCCAACAGATAAAGCGTCACAAAGCGGCGGCTTCCTAATCGACTCATGACTATTTGTCCTAGAGCGTGCAAAAAAAGCAGGCCCCACAACGTGGAGAAAAAAGATACATGTACCCAGTAATGGGTCAACAGCGCCCAGGGCTGATACAGACAAGCAGACCAAGAGGCCGGAAGAGCCACGCGCTGGTAGAGTGCTAGGTAGGCTTTTTCATACCCCATTATGGTCAACACGATCTTGAGCAGGAGTAAGGTCAAAAAGCTGAGCGCATTCAGTAGTATGACTTGTATGAGACCATTTTCAGATCGTCGGAAGTGGGTCTTGATAAGATGGAAAAAATCTCTCATTACAGTGTTTTTGGTATCTCTAGCATATAACAAGAAGATGTCATGGTTGCCGCGAGCTGTGTATAAAATTCGGTTTTCCGCCCCAAGTTCGGAGTTATGTGCCTTAGTCGCAAAATTTAGAAGCTATAGCGCTTTGCGAGTCTTTGGTCTACTTGCTTCCGTACCCTCCTATAGGGAAAATAAGGGCCTTTTGCGCTTATTTTCGTCACGGAAGTACGTTGCTAACGTTTCGAGACCTTTGCGTGAGAGTCGTATCATCTCCACATTGCTTATTTGGGATCATTTTGAGGTGTTCGGTTTTCTTATTTGTCTTCCTGTTGTGGGGCCTGGGTGTCCTTTTAAGTACTTTTAATCTGTTTTTGCTACACCTTCGCCATGATGATCCCTGAGAGTCTGTATAAGTGATAGACGACGTCCTCCGGAACATGCTGCCCATGGTTCCTGGCATGCTAGCCTACAGCCTACCAGACCAACGGTTTATACGCTCAAAACGGCTGAGTGTATTATAGTCAGGTACTGTGTCTTCTACCTGTAACCCACAAAGGGCATACGCAGACTAGTCATAGCATAGAGTGAGCGCAATAGACGGCCACTTCTTGATGAAATACCCTTGAGTGCCTCCTTCTTGCTCTGTTACTTTGTGTGGTAGTCAGTCTGGCGTCAATGAAGACATGATGAGACTCTTGCAAAATCCTGTGGAGATTTTTAGACTCCCTTGCTGGAGATTGCCACAAAAACATTGACAACCTGCGTTCGGGTGCTTTGGCATGACGCCCTCTGCGCCTCTATGCGAAGCGTAGTCACAGGGCAAAGGCTTCTACCAGAAAAGACGCTTAACAGAAGCACTGACTTTTATCAAGTTGATTTGCGTCCCATTTTTACGTAATTCCTATCGCTGAAGTTAGAAGGGTTACCCTAGCAGTTGTTGCAAATAGTTATACTTTTGAAGCACTACAGCAATAAAAATATCACTGCATCAAATTTTACAGATCGTGCAAAGTATTCAAAATGTCTTCCACGGATTTGATTGGCACCAAACCCTTTCTTCTTTTTGGGTGCTGTTTGCCGTGATTGACATCTTGGGGAGCGTACCCATCATCATTGGTATAAGAAGGAAGACAGGGCGTATTGACACCAACAAGACGACTGTGGCGGTGGGGGTTATCATGCTTTCTTTTTTGTTTTTAGGGCAATCCCTACTCGACATTTTTTCTATCGATACAGCCTCTTTTTCGGTAGCTGGCAGCATTGTGTTGTGTATTCTAGCCTTAGAGATGGTTTTAAATATTTCTATCTTCAAAATAGAGGTAGATGGTGAGTCGGCTTCTATCGTGCCTTTGGCATTTCCTATTATAGCAGGTGTGGGCACGTTGGTAGCATTACTGGCTTTGAAAGCGGACTACGCGCACATCAATATCTTGTGTGCCATGTTGGCTAATATTTTATTTGTGTACGTCACCTTACGTTGCTCTGAGTGGATTGAGCGTAAACTGGGTAGTTTGGGAGTCAGTATTGTGCACAAGGTGATGGGTGTTGTTTTGCTCTCGATAGCTGTCAAACTATTTAGAACTCACTTTTTCTTGTAGCGTGGTTGTCATGTATACAGATGGTTCTTCGAGGGGAAATCCGGGACCGGGGGGGTATGGCGTAGTTTTGAAGTACAAGGACAGCAGGAAGGAGCTTTCTGGAGGGTTTCAGCTGACCACCAATAACCGAATGGAGCTACTGGCCGTTATTGTGGGGCTAGAAGCTTTGAAAGGTAAGCAGCAAGCAGTGAAAATTTATTCGGATTCTAGATATGTCATAGATGCAATACAAAAGGGTTGGTTGGTATCGTGGTTGAAGAAGGATTTTAAAGGGAAGAAGAACGCCGATCTTTGGAAGCGCTTCTTGGCAGTATACCAGCAGCATCGTGTCAGTTTCTGTTGGGTTAGAGGGCATACAGGCAATGTTGAGAATGAGTATTGTGATCAATTGGCAACCCAGAGTGCACAGCGGGAGCCGCTTTCGGCAGATCAGGGGTACCTAGATAGCATTGAAAACTAGCGTTCATGAGCCCCAATGAGTTGGTATTCTATACTTACGATGACTATGCCCCTATTTGTTATGGCATGCATACTTCTACACACGGAAAGGTTGTTGTTATGAGTACCGAAAGAGGGATCTGCGGCTTCCATTTTTTGGAAAAACCGCTGGCATACTATCTTCATTTGACGAAGAAGAAATTCAACGTGTCGCCTGTGCATGCACCGTCACACACTCAAGATTGGTGGCAGTGCATCCATCAGACCACCACAACGCTCTCTTTGGTGGTACAGGGTACGGCGTTCCAGCAGAGTGTGTGGAAATCTTTGTGTGCCATTCCTGTTGGCACTACTTGCTCTTACCAAGCTCTTGCCACGGCGCTAGGGTTTGTGCAAGGTGCTCGTGCTGTAGCCAGTGCTATTGCCCAAAACTTCATTGCCTGGCTTATTCCTTGTCACCGCGTTATTCGTCAGGATGGGCAGATCAGCGGCTACAGGTGGGGTGTACAAAGGAAAATTGCGCTCTTAGAGCAGGAAAAGGTGTTTTCTCGCTCTTGTGTATCAGAAACTATTATCGGGTAATCATCATTCTATCTCTACTTGTCTATCGCATCAGGTCTGCGGGCATCTCGCCCCAAATGCCCAACGTATTTTTTTTGAGCTCCTCCCTCACTTTTTCGGCCACTGCCTGGGTAGCCAGTGCGATCGCTGCAATGATTAAGTCCTGAACCATCTCTTTTTCCTCGGGACGCATGAACTCTTCGGCGATATCCAACTTGATTATTGTTTTATGCCCGTCCACCGTAGCTTTTACGGCGCCGGCGCCTGCCTCACCCGTGGCTTGTATTTGGGCTAATTTTTGCTGCATTCCTTGAATTTTGTCTTCAATCTCCTGCATTTGGCCCATCATCTTTGTGAAATCTTCCATAGGGTAATTCTTGTGGTTCCGGTGAAGTTAAGATAACTCTTGCAGCAGCAATGCTAATGAGCAAGGTTTTTGCGTGCCAGTCTGCATGTTTTTGAGAGCCACCACACCCGCTGCTTGTTCGTCGCTACCAATGATAGCGACAAAAGGAATTTGGCGTTTTTGCGCATATTGTAGCTGTTTTTGTAATCTAGCAGTTTCTGGATATATCTCCGCCCGGATTTCATTTTTCCTTAGTGTAGCCAATACCTTGAGTGCCCATTGCTCAGACAGGTGGTCTAGATTAGCCAGCATCACTTGTGTGTCATAGCCAATGGTAGATGGCCACAAATTTAGCGCTTCTAGAACCTCGTAGAGTCGATCTAGTCCAAAGGAAAAGCCCACGCCAGACATCCCGGTCTGCCCGAAAGCATCAGTCAAGCCATCATACCGACCGCCACCGCCCATGCTACCCCAGCCAAAGTGTTTTACTTTTACTTCAAATACTGTCCCCGTGTAGTATGATAAGCCTCTTGCTAGCGTCAAATCTAGTGTGATGGAGGGCTCTTCCAGCCCCAACGCATGTGTGTAGTCGAGGATCTTTTGCATTTCCTGCACACCTATCTGATTAGGACCGAGCTGCTTGGTAAGGACTGCCCATATATCTTTTTGCGTTGTTGGTAGATCAAAAATAAACATAAGCTTTGCCAGAGTATTGGGTGAGAACCCCTTGTCTTTGAGTTCTCTCAGTACCTTGTCCTTCCCTACTTTATCCAATTTGTCCAGTGTCGCACCCAGGGCATGCGCTTGATCAGCTGCACCCGCCAATGTTGCGAGGCCTTTGAGTACATCCCGATGGTTCATGTGAATGGTAAAGTCTTTGACTCCTAGCCGAAGAAGTACTTCATGGATCATGACTATTATTTCTGCTTCATACAGCAAAGACTTTGTTCCTACCGTGTCAACATCACACTGATAAAATTCCCTATAACGACCCTTTTGTGGGCGGTCTGCACGCCACACAGGCTGCATTTGGTATCTCCTAAAGGGGAAAATAAGGGAGTTTCTGTTCATGGCTATGTACCGCACCAGGGGAACTGTCAGATCATAGCGCAGGCCTTTGGTTGTAATCTGACGCGATAAAGCCTTGTAGTCTTTGATCTGATCGTTCACTCCAGCCAGGAAATCACCAGAGTTTAAGATTTTGAACATCAGTTGGTCGCCTTCTTCGCCATACCTGCCTGTCAGTGTGTCTAGGTGTTCTAGGGCGGGCGTTTCGAGCGGCAAAAAGCCATATTTCTGGCAGATATGCCGAATAGTGTCAAGGATATAGTTCCTCTTGAACACCTGAGACGCTGCAAAGTCACGCGTTCCCCTCAGCAAAGTCAGCTTTTTCCTCCACATTGTGTCAGTGCTTGATGGTATGATGGTGTCAGTGTGTCTTCAGACAAGCCATATCGCCTCATTGTTGTTGATAGTACTGTTCAACCAGTATAGCGGTTCCGATGCACGGCCGGGCAGTCTGGCCCTGCCAATCATAGTCCTGGACACTTGCTCGTAGTTGGACCACTACCGTAGTTTCAGCGTTGTAAGCGTGAAAATAGCTAGTAAAATGCCCACAATCCAAAAGCGTGTCACGATCTTGGCCTCGTGCAAGCCCATTTTTTGGTAATGGTGGTGGATAGGCGCCATTCTAAACACCCTCTTTCCCACGCCGTATTTTCGTTGGGTATACTTGAAATAAAGTACCTGTATGATGACAGATAGATTCTCGATCAAGAAAATACCACACAGTAGTGGAATAAGTAGCTCTTTCCTGATCATAATAGCCAGTACAGCGATGAGTCCACCGATGGTTAAGCTGCCAGTATCACCCATAAAAATCTGTGCAGGATAGGCGTTGTACCATAAGAATCCTACACAGGTACCCACAAAGGCGGTACAAAAAATTACTAATTCACCCAGATCAGGGATGTAAATGATTTTGAGATACTGTGAGAAGATAACGTTGCTTGACAGGTAAGCCAGGATAGCGAGCGTAGCACCAACAATGGCTGAAGTGCCTGCTGTCAATCCATCCAGCCCGTCTGTTAGGTTCGTCGCATTAGACACCGCTGTAATCACAAAGGTTACCACAAACACATATACTAACCAGGTGTATCGATCGTCCAGGCCGGGAATAAGATGACCGTAGTCTAATTCGTTGTTTTTGAAGAAGGGAACATTCGTTTTTGTAGACTTCACGTCTTTAAAGGTTATAAGTGGTGCCTCACTCTGTTCGTTAACTGTGACAGGCACTTCTAATTCCCGCACCACCACACCTTCATGAAAATAGAGTACGAGGCCTACAATTAGGCCCAGGCATACTTGTCCGAAAACTTTGAATTTCCCGGCCAACCCTTTCTTATTTTGCTTAAAGACTTTGATGTAATCATCCATAAAACCAATAGCGCCCATCCACAAAGTGGTTGTCAGCAGCAAAATGACGTATGTATTCGTTAACCTAGCGAAGAGTAGTGTAGAAACTACGATCGCCGCAATCATAGCGACGCCGCCCATGGTTGGCGTATTCTCCTTTTCTTGCTGTCCAGTCAAACCCAACATGCGCACTTCTTCCTTGAGCTGCCGTTTGTGAAAGAAACTAATCAGTTTTCTACCCAGTACAACGGTGGTTAGCAAGGAGAGTACGGCCGTTGCTGATGCCCTGAATGAGATGTACTTGAAGACACCAGTACCTGGCCAGTGCCATGTCTCATGGATATATTGAAAAAGGTAGTAAAGCATGTTTAGGTACTGTTTGGGGAGGTATCGGGAAAGCTGCGTCCCCCTCGCTATTGCACAAAAACTAAAATGCGCAAATTACGCAAGGGTCTGTGTAGTCGTGCAAGCCTCCGGTCACTCGTTTAAGAGTACTCGGAGAACCGCAGACAAGAAAAGTTCTTTGGATGACAATGTAAAGAATCAACCTGACCCACCTGCCAAGTACAGCAAAAACCTCGTCAAAGTTTTACCTAGATGAATCCCGCATCCAGGATCTCGTATCCCACTGTGAAAATCTGGTTCCCTGTAAGACCAACTCAACGCATTGATGCATTCTGATGCGCTCGGAATTGGTTAATCAGGCTTTCTGCT
>CAYVYH010000011.1:0-2745 GCA_964455155.1 uncultured Cytophagales bacterium
ATCTATCGGCGATCGCAACACGCCCTATTGGTAGGGATGGGGTTCAACTGGATGCCACTACTAAGCGCGTGAGCAGGTAATTTTTTGGCCGTTGTCTTTGGGGCCATTTTTTCGCTCATCCCGAGTAGAAGATGACGCTTTGTTCCAAACCATGCTCCCTCCTGTGAGAGATTCTTAAGAATCGACTAGCTAGGGCCTGAAAGTATAACCCATCTTCAGAGATAGATCTAGGTATAGTATTCTTGAATTTACGTGCCTCTCGATGTAGTAGTGTGCTTGATTCAACCAGGCAATCCATTTTTTAATTGTCTGGTATGTCAGTACTCGTCCCAACTTTTTCGTAAACTCTTGCTCTTCGTCTGTAGCCCTTGTGAGCCCTGTTGGTGCAAAAGAAAGGAGCAAGGCTTCTCGCAGCATGTGCAGGGCATAGGCCAAGAAGTCCCGCTGGCTTGTTTTGGACATTTCTTGAAAAATCCCCGATTGAGTCACCAGTTGTGTTAAGTCGCGGGCATAGCACAGCCGCATCCAATTTTTGAATTGCTCGAAATAGCCCTTCGTCACATTTTCGACCAGTTTGAATGCTTTGTTGAGGTTGCCATCTGCCAACAGTGTAATCTGTGCTAGCTGTGCCCGATCTAGTGGATACCGTTGTGAGAGCGTGTTGGCCAGTGCTGTATCCGTAAAGGCGGGAACGTATATTTGCTGTGTACGTGAGCGGATCGTACTCAGTACCTTGTCTGGGTTTACACTTACAAGTATGAAAAGTGTACGAGGAGGTGGCTCTTCTATAACCTTGAGTAGCGCATTGGCAGCTGTCACGTGGAGGTATTCCGGAAGCCAGACGAGCACGATTTTGTAGGCTCTCTCAAAAGCTTTAAAACTCACGGCTTGGATGATCTCCCTGGCTTCTTCTCTTGAGATGCTAAGCTGTTTACTTTCGTTGTTCAAGTGGTGACTCCAGTCACTGGCATTGCCGTAAGGATGTTCATGGAGAAAAGTACGCCAAGGCTTTAGAAAATTGACGCTGACGACATCTTTTCCCACCAATTTCTTGGTAGCGCTGGTAGGGAAGACGTACTTCACATCTGGGTGAACGAATTTTTGTGCCCTAAGGCAAGCAACACACTGTCCACAAGCGTCTTCTTCAAGTCTATGATGACAGTTGAGGTAAGTAATGAAAGCCAAGGCTAGGGGTAAGCTAGCACTGCCTTCAGGGCCCCAAAATAGTTGCGCATGCGGAACCTGATGCGTTTGTGCCACACGAATCAGGCGCTGTTTGATAGACGTATAGCCTTGGATCGCTGCAAAGTACATGGTTCGCTCTTTATCTAGCTACGGTGGATGGCTGTAGCTAGAAATACATGTGCCAGTATCTTTTTGTCTTGTTCCGTTAATTGCACTTGACGTCTCATAGTCATGCGCTCGGCTGCTTCCAACGCTTTATCCAGTATGTAGGTTTGTATGCGTTTTCCTTTCATACCCCATGTAAAAGAGGGTACCACCTTATCACAGCAGCTCACCCCGAACAAGTTGCTACTCACTCCTACTATGGTCCCTGAGTTGAATACTGTATTGACAGCACATTTGCTGTAGTCGCCCATAAAAAGACCACAAAATTGCAAGTCTATCGCGGCAAGCTCTTCCCCACACTCATCCCATACCTTGATATTGGCATAGTCATTCCTCAAGTTAGACGTGCTTGTCCCTGCTCCCAGGTTACACCACTCCCCAATGACAGAATTGCCCAAAAACCCGTCGTGGGCCTTGTTGCTGTATCCCAGTATGACTGAGTTACTGATCTCTCCGCCCACTTTTGCATAAGGGCCAATGGTAGTCGCATGGCCTACTCTAGCCCCCGCTTTGACCTGAGCCGCCTCGCAAATAGCAGCGGGACCCCTGATGACCGCACCTTCTTGGATGATTGCGTTGCTACCAATATAAATAGGGCCAGATTCAGCATTCAACACTGCTGCCTTGGTCGAGACGCCTTCTTCCATGAAGATGCTTGCTTCGTTGTAAGCAATGGTATGTCGATCTTGAATGCGTTGCGTGGTCCTTCCTTCGCAAATCCACTGAAAATCCTTGATGAGTTCCTGTTCATTCAATAGAAATATGTCCCAATTGTTGTTGATCTGTGTCATGGGACCCTCAAAAATTATATTCCTAAAATGGGGAGTATTCAACGCATCTTTCTTAAGATTTTGCAGTTGCTCTTCATTGCAGCGCGCAGCGATCAGCGTATCACCCTTGACAAGCTTCTGATTACTTTCCAATTTCTTGATAGCCTCCACGAGTACCCTATCGGGACAAATCGTACTATTAATGCACCAGTTGTCCCTTGACTCTATGCAGGGGAATTTGTGCGCGAGATGTGGATCTGTAAGGAACGAATAATCACCCTTCAAGTAGTGTTTCCACTTTTCCTCGATCGTGACGACCCCTACCCTGATCTTAGCCAGTGCCCTTGTATAAGAAAAGGGCCTGAGCATCTTCTTTGCTCGAGGCGTATCAAGTAGTATGACGTTCATACAGTGAGCTCTGAGGGCTGTACGGTAAACACCTAGCTCTTCTTGTACTTCTGCTGGAATTTTTCCACTCTTCCTGCCGTATCCACAAACATTTTCTTCCCTGTGTAGAAAGGATGAGAGGCAGCGCTGATTTCAACCTTGACCAAGGGATATTCGCTGCCGTCTTCCCACTGGGTAGACTCCTTGGCATGGATTGTGGAGCGCGTCAAGAACTTGA
>CAYVYH010000011.1:2845-24727 GCA_964455155.1 uncultured Cytophagales bacterium
TCTTCCCACTGGGTAGACTCCTTGGCATGGATTGTGGAGCGCGTCAAGAACTTGAAGTCGCTTGAAGTATCTATAAAAACTACTTCCCGGTATATGGGGTGAATGCCCTTCTTCATGATGACTATTAACTTTTATTTTTCTTTATAAACCTACCGAAAACTTTAGAAAAGCGATAGATAATATTTTTGCAATTTTGTTACTAAAGTGTCATAGAGGGGACTTAAGCTTTCAACTAAAATGCGTAAACCGTAGGGGTATGTGTACCGTTGTCGTGTATTTACTGTTAAGAACAACCAGTTCGGATACGCATGTACCATGAGACCTTTGCACGGTGCAGATGCTCTAAACGTACGTTTCGCAGCTTATAGAGGACCTTTTTGAACCTTCTTACCGATCTTCTTGACATAGAAGTGGATCCTGCAGAGGGTTGTATTTTAGTACTTCTGGTACTTCCTGTCCCTGCTGTAACGCAAGTCTTTCAACAAAGGTGCCTTGAGGTGCACCACAAATTTGTAAGTCTGATGTTCTCCCAACGGATTCCAGTTAAAATTCATTTCCCAACAATGTAAGTCTCTATGAATGCCGATATTTGTTGAGTCACCTACCAACTTGCGCTTGGTGATATCATAAGTGCTTTTACAGTTCACTTGCCACTTTTCGGTTAAGCTTACACGCCACTCAAAACTAAGACTATTCACCTCTTTGGGTGTGTCTCCGGGCTTTGGACAATTGTAATTCCACTCATAATTCAGATCTAGGTGCCAAGGCAGCCTAAATTTTACATACTGTGTTGGATCTTCTTGGGTATTTTTTTCTATTTCGTTGCCATTTTGATTGTCATCCGGTGCCTTGTTCCGTTGATCATTACTCAGTTTAGCACTCATGCTCAGCTGGGCATTCTTCACGTGTCCCAGTCCTGCGCCGTGATGCCAAGCTAACTTGTTGCTTCTCTTGGGTTCTTCTTTACCATGTCGACGGGGGCGAGTAGTACCTTGATAGAGGTATGGATCAAAAGTAGCCTGAAAGTTAATTTCAAATAGCTTATCCAATAAACCTGTGCGTGTTTTAAATTGGATGTCACCTAGCGCATGTTGGTCTGCTAAAAAATCGTAGCTCGTACTCCAGTCGAAAGCCTCTAATATAGAGACTTTCTTGGTGCTCTTTTGGGCGTCTGCTCGACTTTTCACTTTCATGTCTAGCCTGTTGTTGAGACTGAATGCCAGTATTGCGGTAGATTTTTTCCCCGGAGAGGGGTGAAAAACTGCTTTTTCAAATCTGTTGAACTTCTCGCCATCTTGTTTTCCTCCTTGCATTGTCTGCCAGTAGTCATACGCAGGGCCAGAGAAATCAGGTGTGTAGGTAAAAGCTAATTCGGGTTTCATCTGGTGTCTGATGGCCTGTATAGTGGCACTGTGTCCAAAGGTGCGGGTGCCGTAAACAGTAGTCTTTAGACTGGCGCCGAAATGATAGTCATATACCCGTACAAAACCGGGAATTTTTTCTTTTGTTATCTCACCTTCGTTATCATAACTGTAGTCTATTTTTTCCCAATACCATCGCTCTTGGTATTCAATTTTCGGTGTTACGTTGAAGTAGCGTAAGATTTTTATGTTGGTTTGTAGCGGGACTGTGTGCCGCATTCCTTGTTTCCTTTGTTTCCATAGGTCTATCCAGTTCTTTGGTTCAAAAAAGTCTATCCCATCCTTGGCGCTGCATGAGAGTTCATTTTTGTACTCAAATTTGTGTTGTAGGTAGATATTCGAATACCATTTTGTGCTAACAGCTCCTCTTTTCCGGAAGGGGTACAGGTTAGTTGTACCCAGAGAAACTTCAGGCAAGGTAGCGTGAGTCACGCCTCTCTGTGAGGTCTGAAGGCGCAAACTGCTTCCCAAGGTGTATGGAAGTGGAAATCCCACGAGGTTATGGGTATACCGGATGCTGGAGTTTCTTTGAGTTGGTAAGTTTCCTGTGCCCAGCGAAGCGCCCCCTGTATCGGCATAGCTCTTCTTCCTCTCCAGGGATACTTCTGCATGCAAGCTGCTGTATTTATTGTTATCGGTCTTGTGATGCCATCGAAATGCCCAGGTTGTGGTTCTCTGAAATGGTGCGGTTTCTTCAGTTGCTGGGTCAATATCCCGGCTGAAATATAGTGCTCCGACATATCGGTAGCGCTTCTTGTAGTTAGATTCTGCTACAAACTTTGTAGCGCCTTTGGAGTAAATAGTCCCTTTAAGAGCCAGATCAACACAGTCGTTGAACTTCATGTAGTATCCACCATCTTCGAGGCAAAATCCTTTTTCACTTACGCTACCATACTTGAGAGGTATGATACCAGACTCTCGGGGGAGGTAAAAAACGCCGAAAGGCAATCCCAAAGGAGTGGGTACACCATCGAAGTAGAGGTTGAAGGGGCCAGATACTACTTGATCATCCTGGGTAATTTTTACCCGACGGGCATGGACATGAAAGTGAGGTTTCGTAAGATTGCAGGTGGTGTACGTGACATGGTCTGCATAAAAAGTAGTCTCTCTATCTTTTTTTGTCTTGTCGGCCCTTATAATCCCGTCTTCCTGTTTAGTAAACAGTTGATGGGCGATGGCTTTCTGAGATACGAAGTTGTAGCGTACGTTTTCTGCGATAAATTCTACGCCATCCTTGGTCAAGACTGCTTTTTTCTCGATAGTTCCCGCCTCACATTTTTTGCTAAACGCAGTGATAGTGTGGTCGACCCAATCTATGAAAAACTCTTCAGCTTCGAGTTTGATGGTGTCATGTTCAATGGTGCCCGTACCATACAAACGAATGGTCTGATGCGCCACGTCAAAGATGATCTCGTCCTCTGCACCATACTTAATGATCGACTGTGGAGGCGCTTCTGATGCTGTGGAGGCTGGGTCCCGGGCATCATGGTCTGATGCAGGGGTAGTTGCTGCGGTACTTTCTAACAAAGCGGGTGCTGTACTGGCTGTCTTGAGAAGTACTACTTCCTCTCGAGATGGTGCTTTCGACGCTGATGGCCTAAGCTTTACTTTTTGCGAGGGCGTGCGTACAGGTGTTTCTGCGTTGACTTGGGCCTTGGTACGGCAGAAGCTGGTACTTGGATTGAGTGCATGGGTAGTGCCTAGAGGGCACTGTAACAGCCATGTAAGGCACGTAAGTACATACTTTGATTTGGGCACCAGTACTGTAGCTATTCAGAACTTTGGTCGTAAATTTACCCTATTCGTGTTGAATAACAGTGTTTCTATGAAAAATATTGTCTGGGCACTGGGAATACTAGCCTTGCTTGTGCTTGGGGCGTTTGATACTGCTGGCACCCCGAAATACAGAGTGAAAAAGGTTGTTATTGATGCAGGGCATGGGGGGCATGACCCGGGCGCTTTGGGTGGGTTTTCGAAGGAAAAGGAAATAACACTCCGGATAGCGCTAGAGCTTGGCGACATCATTAAGCAGTGCATGAAAGACGTCGAGGTTATTTACACTCGTCAGACAGATACATTTGTGACGTTGCATGACAGGGCCAAGATTGCCAATAAGAACAATGCGGATGTGTTTATCTCAGTCCATTGTAATGCTACGCCGCAAGACCCAACTACCTATGGCACCGAGACGTATACGATGGGCCTTCATACCTCAAGATATAATCTAGAAGTGGCCAAGAGGGAAAACAGCGTCATCCTCATGGAGGATGACTACCGAGACAATTATCAGGGTTTTAATCCCCAATTGCCTGAGTCGCTTATTTTGTTCTCGCTATGCCAAAATGCCAATAACGACAATAGCTTGAGGCTTGCGCAAAACATACAACACCAGTTCGAAAATAGGGTAGGGAGGAAAAGTCGTGGCGTCAAACAAGCAGGCCTCTTAGTGCTATGGCGGACTACCGCCCCAAGTGTCTTGGTAGAAGTCGGTTTCATCACGCATCCTCAAGAAGAAAAATATTTGAATAGTCAATCGGGGCAATCATACATTGCTTCTGGTATTTTTAGAGCCTTTCGAGATTATAAAAATGAATTAGAAGCTAACAGCTAGCGTATTGGATAGAGCACGCATGGTATGGGGGTGCATGCGCCAAAAAATGAGCAACCAAGATTTGAAATTTCTGTCTACAAGGTAGTATCTTCTACTGTGACCATGGCGTTTGGCTCATTGTGTTGCATTGACTACAGTAACATTGAAACGTTGATCTCGTGAAACTAAGCAAGGAAGTGAAGATTGGGCTCTTAGCCACTGTTGCGTTCATCATCGGTTACCTAGGCTTCAACTTTTTAGCAGGTAGGGAGGTGCTTTCTTCCAACAACAGCTACCATGTCACATATGATAACTGCGTGGGATTGAGTACCGCAAGCCCGGTACTTGTC
Source organism: uncultured Cytophagales bacterium (assembly GCA_964455155.1). Classification (GTDB taxonomy): domain Bacteria; phylum Bacteroidota; class Bacteroidia; order Cytophagales; family Amoebophilaceae; genus UBA8403. The sequence continues at coordinate 7,207 of CAYVYH010000011.1, forward strand.
AGTGGTGTGCCCGTTGGCAGAGTCAGAAGCATACAAATTCTTCCAGATGGGGGTCGAGGTGTTTTGGTGACTTTTGAGACGAGGCGGGGTATCCAACTCACAGATACAACCCAGGCCCGACTAATTAGCCCCTCCCTGTTAGGTGCGAAGGCAATCGATCTTCTGATTGAACCAGGCAACCCACTTAAAAATCACGCTACGGTGCCAGGAAAGGTTGAGCCAAGCCTCGACGATGTCCTTGCTGGCCATATCCTACCTTCTCTAGAAAATGCTCAGCATATCTTCTTGTTGACTAACAAGTTTGTGGCGAATCTCATTGATAACACAGATAGAATTAACGGCATATTTTTAAGCCTAGAGAGTGCAGCGCATCAGCTGAAACAAACCATTGACAAGAACAAGGAAGAAATTGATGTGGTGAGTAGGAATATATCCGAGGTTACTAGCGCTCTGGCCGACAGTGAAAATGGTGTGAGACCGCTCTTAGCAAAGTGTAATCAATTACTGGAAGGCAGAGAGGCTAAAGAGATTGCTGAAAAGCTTAACCATATTTTAAATAGTGTTGATGAAGTCTTTGACAGGGCGGGTCAAGGAAAGACTAGCTTCAGCCGGCTGCTTTATGATGATGACTTTTATAATAATCTCAATCAGACTTTAGGCAATCTCGATAAACTCATCATCGATCTAAGGTCTAATCCTTGGCGGTATATCAGCCTTTCTATTTTTGGGAAGAAGCAAGAGCCCGGCAAGGTCAAAAATAAGTGATCCTTCCGCTAGCCGCTTGTGGGCTGTCGCGCCCGCTCATTCGTATACCCACCTCCTTGCCCCAGGCCAGTACGTGGCCCGCATAGAACTTGTAGTGAACAACAAAAAGTTGGGATCCTATTGCCCCCCACACGGCACCTCGGTTTCTTTTTGTGAATTTGTCGATGCTTATGTCTCGTTTCAAAGACAAAATCTTGCCACCGTGCGCTTTATAGATTGCCTCTTTGGCACACCAGTAGATACCAAGTTTCTCCAAATCATTACCACTCTCTTGCACTTCCTTGTAGTCCAAAAATTTTTCTTTGACGTCCTGTAATTTTTTGCAGAGTAACTGGATGTCGATGCCTATGGCGTGCCGTTGATCTACCGCAACAAATGCGAAAGGATAGCAGTGTGCTATACTTAGGTGAAGGCTACTATTGACTAAATAGGGTCTTCCTTGCGCATCTTTCTGGAGTCCAGTATACTCATGGCCTAGTTTGGCAAGCAACTTTTTAAGAGCAAGTCTGGCCGCCAGCCATTCTATTTTCTTGCGGGGGTGGGTAATCCTCTCGTATTCTGCTTGCACTAGCATACTAAGTACACTATCTCTCAACAGTACTTCTTGTGGCTCATTGATGTGCCACAAGAGATGGGCACTGTACTGACTGACTTTAGTAAACTTACAGAGTGGCATTTGAATACCCTTAATTGAAATCAATCGGTGGGAAAAGTGATACCCACCAGCAATCATATGATATCCCCTCTATACCGAAGTATCCTGGAGAAGTAATTGAAAACGTGTTGAGCGGACGCAATGTCAAAATGTTTTAGCGTGCTTAGCGGGCGACGAATATTATCTAAATTAGGGCGTCACGAAGTAGGTCCAAAGCCTAAAAGTAGCATGCAACAAATAACACCCATAGAAATTAGACAAAAAAGCTTCGAAAAAAGCTTTAGGGGGTATAAGCCTGATGAGGTTGGTGCTTTCTTGTATGCGCTCTCTCGTGCGTGGGAAGCATTAATAGCCCGACTTGATGCGGTCAAATCTCAATTAGACGATAGCAAAGAGGAGGTAAGCAGGCTCCAGGGCATAGAAAATGCGCTATTAAGAACTATCAAGGATGCAGAAATAACGGCGCATGGTCTTATCGAACAGGCTAAGAAGGAAGCCCAACTGTGTGCCAGAGAAGCCAAGATCGAGACAGAGCGATTAGTGTATGAAGCACAGGAAAAAGTAAAAGCAATTGAAGAAGAAAGCCGAGGAAAACATCAACGCCTAGGGGAAAAGATGGCCATAGAATTAGAAAAAACTAACAAAATGGTTCAGGAGGCAGAGAAATATCGAGCTACACTATTGCAAGAACTTCAGTACTTAGCCAAAGATATTTTGACCAAGGTCCAATCCATCGACGGCAATAGACAGCACCATGTTGATAACAAGGGAGTACCCAACTGATAGGTACCTGTCACGGTATCGCCACCTGACCAAGATTCAAGGGTCTTTACTGTGCCAGGGCAGCAACCGCAGGGTGCACCCCTATAGCCTCATCTCATTATAGCTACAAAAGTTACCTTGAAATTAGCTGCCATTGATATTGGATCCAATGCTACTCGGTTACAGGTGAGCCATGTCTCGCTTGTGGGAGGGGAGCCTAAATTCAAAAGAGTAGAATATTTACGCTTCCCTTTGCGGCTTGGGTGTGACGTGTTTAAGCAGCAACATATCAGTGCAGAGAACGAACAGCGTCTTTTACAGCTGCTCAAAGCTTTCAAGATACTCATAGACTTATATGGCGTAGATTCCTACATGCTTTGTGCCACTTCCGCTTTCAGAGATGCCGACAACAAGTACGAAATTGTGCGCCGTACCCAGGAAGCACTCGACATGGTCATCCACATTGTAGAAGGAGAAGAGGAAGCATTGCTGATCCACAAAGCAATTCGTCACTTGCTGGTTGCAGATAATAACTACTTACACGTGGATGTGGGTGGCGGCAGTACAGAAGTGAGTATGTATAGAGGCCCTGATAAGATTGCCTCGCGTTCTTTTGACTTAGGTGCTATAAGAATGTTAGAACACTACGATGCCATCTCTACCTGGGAGGCCATGTACGCATGGATCGGTGTCCAGAAGCGATGCCTCACAGACACGCCCATAGGTGTTGCTACAGGAGGTAACATTCGTAAGCTGGCTCAGTTGGCAAAAAGAGGCGTCAAAAAACCCCTTTCCCTAAAAAGGCTAGAGGCCATCAAAGCGCACATTGCCTCTCATAGCCTAGCGGCAAGAATTAACACGTTAGACCTTAATCCAGACCGCGCCGAGGTGATCCTCCCCGCCATAGAAATTTATGGTGCAGCCATGCGATGCGGAGGGGTAGAGAAAATACTGGTGCCTGACGTAAGCCTAAGAGATGGAATTATTCGGACGTTGTACGAACGAGCTGTGCAAGATAGCGCGCCACAGGAAATGCCAGCACGCGCCGGCCAGATCCGAGTTAGTGGTGTTACTGCACCTGAGCCGGAGCAGCCGCTGCCGATTCTTTTGTGACAGGAAATGCTTGCCTTAATTGTTCTATGTCAACGTGCTTAATCACCGGCGTGGCCAACAGGCGTTTCAGGGCCGTCTTTCTTTGTGTCGCCCGTGTTCGATTCTTTTTTACCTTCCTTTTTAATCTTGTAACTGCCATGGTGTGCCCTGTAGGTGGATTGCTGTAGTAGACTCATGCCAGCGGGAACACCCTCTGGCTTTGAATGGTGGGCCCTGTAGGATTCGAACCTACGACCCCCTCCTTGTAAGGGAGATGCTCTGAACCAACTGAGCTAAGGGCCCAATAAAAGCACAAATATAAAAAACTTCCTCTTCTTTGTGAAGAGGAAGAGGAACAAGGCGATGTCTTGTGAAAGCCTCTTATTTTTGTGGCCGTATTCATGCTTTTGAACACTGTTAATCAATGCCTCAAGTCCTAAGCGCTATTCGAAAGATTTTGGCTGCGCTGTTTCTGCTGTTAGGGCTTGTTGTAATAGCCACAGGTGTTTACTGCTATCACTATCAAGACAAGATTATTCAAAAATTTCTTGATGAGGCTAACAAGCAGTTACATAATCCTATACGGATAGGTTCCATTCGGTGCACCTTACTCAAGTCTTTTCCCAACATTACCCTTACGCTGTATGACGTGGTAGTCGAAGACCATTTAGCTTCTACCGAGCATTTGGTTACTGCTCACAAGGTCTGCTGTTCCTTTGACGTGTGGAGACTCATGCAGGGGCAGTGTGTATTGGCCTCCTGCCGCCTAGAAGACGGGAAGATCAACCTGGTGGGCAACCTGAGTCGTCAGATAGCGTGGGGGGCAGGCGTACAGCATAGGGTGCCCTTGGCAGTGGCGTTGCAGAGAATTCATCTCAAGAACATGGAGGTAATGTATGGTATGGAGCAGCAGCGTTATGTGATCAGTGTAGCGCAAGTACAAGCCAGCTTAGGGTGGGAGTACGCTAAATTGGAAGTTAGCTTACGGGGAGAGGCGACAGTGCAGCATATCCAGCTAAAGGATTTCTTATGTGCACAAGAATTACCCATATCGATGAAGGCTTCTTTATCATATGACCAACGACAGCAAATATGGACTTTTCGGCCTATGCAGATCAGATGTGAAAACTCATTGCTGACTGTACAAGGCAACTGGGGATTAGGAGCTGCGTCTGCTCTCATAATCCAAGGGAAAAAAATCAATCTTCAACGTTTGCTACGTTGCTTGCCTAGACAGTACCACCAGCCAATCAGGTCTTGCAATCTGTATGGTGAGTTAACTCTGAACTTAAAGGCCCACAAGCAGCAGGGTCAGCATTTTGTTTTGCAAAGTGACTTTGTCCTCAGCGATGGGGCCTTTTCTGTGGGGCAATTCCTCACACCTATTAAGCTGTGTCAGCTCTCAGGGCATTTAAGTATTCCCAACGTACAAGATCTTACAACAGCTACTCTTAGCATTGATAAAATGGCCAGTACGTTTGCCGGTAGTGCGTTAGAAGGCAATTTGGTTTTACACAATTTTCGTGATCTCCATCTTCAATGTACTTCCAAGGTGACGCTTGATTTGGCTTCTTTAGACATACCGTTAGCTCATGTTGCCATTGCAGATGCTTCAGGAAAGCTAGACGGTCACTGGGAGCTTGAGGCCAACTTGCAACAACTTATGTGTGGAGTTCATGCAGAAGAACACTTCCATCTTTCGGGGGTACTTCGGGCACAAGCAGCCCAGTTTAAGCTTGGTCCATCCCAGCTTCTATGCAAGGACCTGACGGGCAGCTTGCTCTTTGATGGCTCTGATCTGGTCATGAAAGACCTTTCAGCGCATATAGGGCCAGGTAATTTCGTATTGGATGGTATCGTCCACAATCTAATACCCTGCTTATTTTCTGATACCCAAAAGCCCCGTTTAGATGCTAAACTCTATGTAGACTACCTCGATCTGGATGCACTGCTCCATGAACAACATACACCTGCTGTCCAAGCCAGACCAAGCCCTACGAACTTTGATATTAACCCTTACTGGGTGCTAGACCTTGATTGCGACATTCGACAATTCCATTTCAGGCGGTTTAAGGCGAAAAACATGCGCGGCAAGATCCAGGTCAAAGACCAAAAGCTGATCGCTAGAGACCTAGAATTAAATATTTCGGGAGGCAAAGCCGTGTTAGAGGGTATGCTAGATGCAAGTGCCGACGCTCTCAACATCCATACAACAGCCAAGCTACGAGGTCTCCGGATAGCTGATTTGTTTTATGCATTCGAAAATTTTCAACAGAACTTCTTGACAGACAGGCATTTAAGTGGAGAGGTGTTTTCTGACATTGATCTAACGGTTCAGGCTGATAGACAATGGAACATAAACTGGGAGGCACTGCAAGCTGATATCGGTGTTCGGCTGCATCATGGTATGTTGAAGCACTTCGATCCCGTGCAGCAACTGGCTAAGTATGTGGCCACAGAAAACCTGACTAGCCTTCACTTCTCAGAACTTAAAAATCACATTTTCATCAAAAACAGGAAGATCCATCTACCGTCATTGGAGGTGCATTCGGATCTGACACGTATTCGGCTGTCGGGAACACACACTTTTGATGGTGAGATAGACTATGATCTTGGCTTATCTTTTGCGGGCTTGCCATACAGCAAAGGTAGTGAGGTGAGTTCTACAGCATTAGAGGCTGATACATCAGCGGGCATCAACTTATCTTTCAAGTTATGGGGCGATATCAATCAATACAGAATTAGCTACGATGCTGAATCGTCCAGAGCGAGTTTGAAGGGAGCTCTGCGGGAACAGGGTAAGATTATTAGTACTATCGTGCAAGGGGAATACCAGCCCAAAGTGCAGCCCCAAGAGCTAGCTCCGGATGATTACTTTGAGTTTGACTGATAGGGCTTGTTTCATATCTCTTGGTGGTGCCGATGTCTAAGGGCATGCTCTGGTCTCGAGTTGTAATTTTTGATTATTGTTGCTAACAAAACGTCCCAGGGTAACATCTATCTTACTTGTAAAGCAAGTAAAAGACCTTATTAAAGCACTCGACAGGGGTATCCTATCCAATGCCAGATTTTTTGACCAGCTACTCTTGAAAAATAGTGTTAATAGCCTCGAGTGTCATCACTACAAAAGTCTTGTGACCCGCTGGTGTGTGATGGGGGTGGGTACAAGCAAAAAGCTGGTCTACCAATGCATCTATTTCCTCCTGCTGTAATTTTCTCCCTGGTTGAATACAAGCACGCTTGGCCAACGATCGGGCTAAATTCTCTTGCGTAGTCAGCGTAAATTGTGCTTGATTCCATTTAAACTGTTCGATCAAGCCCTCTAAAAGTTGCTTTAGGTCATGGTTTACTGTTTCTACTGGGCAGCCAGTCACGATAAGGCTGTCTTTTTCAAAAGTGCCCAGCACAAAACCTAGGGTGTGCATGTCTGTGACATGGGCCTGAACTAGGGCTAGATCGGCAGGATTGAGGGGGATGCGTACAGGAAAGAGGAGTTGTTGCGCACTTTTACTTTTGTTGTGCAGCAAGGGATGTAAGTACTGTTCGTATAGAATTCGCTCATGTGCGGCATGTTGGTCTATGAGCAAAATGCCCGATTTGAGCTGCGTTAAAATGTACCGATTGTGAAGCTGTATTTTTACGGTATTTGCTGTTGCATGTGCATGCTTCAAGGACACCGTTTCAGAAGCAGCAGGGGGGCTGGCGGCACTAGCCATTGGCAACGCAATGGTAGTATGGGTGGGGGGTGTATCTAGGGTCTGAAAAAGTTTCTCCCAGTCTCTGGTTTCGCCCTGCTGAGGTGCCGTGCCCCAACTTTTGAACTGGGTATATTTGCTTTCTTTGATTTTTTCGGCCGCAGAGGTTGCTGTGGAGGAAGTAGTGGCAAAAGGGTTGAAGTTGCTACGCTGCTCAAAATCAATGGATGGCGTCACATGGTGGGTGGCTAGGGCCCGTTTGATAGCCGCAGTTAAAATGGAATAGACCATTCGCTCGTCATCGAACTTGATTTCTGTTTTGGTGGGATGTACGTTGACGTCGATGCGGTCAGGCGTTATTTCGATGAAAAGTACGTAAAAGGGAAAGGTATTGGGAGACAATAGGCCCTCAAATGCAGTTTTGACTGCATGGTGCAGGTAGGGACTTTTGATAAAGCGTTGGTTGACAAAAAAGAACTGCTCGCCACGCGTTTTCTTGGCATATTCCGGCTTGCCGATGTAGCCCTGAATTTTGAGTATTTCTGTTTCTTCGTGACAGGGAATGAGCTGTCTTTTAGAGGTTTCTCCCAACACGTGGACAATACGATGGCTGAGTTTGGCAGCAGGTAGTAGGTACGTTTCCAGGTTATTCTGGTAAAGAGAGAAAGCAATGTCATGTCGCGCTAAAGCCACTCGTTGAAACTCATCGATAAGGTGTTTGGTTTCTACGGGGTTAGACTTCAGGAAATTCCTACGCGCTGGCACATTGAAAAAAAGGTTCTTCACACTGACTTTAGTCCCTTGGGGGGTGGAGGTAGGTGTTTGTGCCTTGAACTGAGCACCTTCAATAATAATTCGTGTACCTAATGCCCCTTTTTTGTGGCAGGTTTCCATTTCTAGCTGGGCCACGGCAGCTATTGAAGCCAATGCTTCACCTCTGAACCCCATCGTCTGGATGTTAAAAAGGTCTGCTGTGGTCCTAATTTTAGACGTGGCGTGCCTTTCAAAGCTCATTCTAGCATCTACCTCTGACATGCCCGTCCCGTTATCAATCACTTGAATGAGACCTTTCCCGGCATCTTTGATGATAACTTTGATAGCAGTACTGCCTGCGTCAATGGCATTCTCTAGCAATTCCTTGACTACTGAGGCAGGCCTTTGTACCACCTCACCAGCAGCAATTTGATTGGCAAGGGTGTCGGGGAGCAGGCGGATAAGGTTAGACATACTTCAGAGGGCGGTGCAAAACAACAGCTTATAAATCTAACACGGATATGAGGAAGAACCAATGTTCACACCATGTCAAAAGCGCTTATGAATGACCTCCCCGTGATGATTCAGGAATTGATGCTGCTTTAAAAAAGTAAGTATTGCTGCTACTAGATGGGCTGCAGGGTTACTATGAGTCTCCAAAAAACACAAGAAAAACTTCTAGGTAAGCATCACTCATGACCTACCTTGAAGTAGCGGATGTTCTTGATTTTGAGGTTTCCCAACATGATTCCCGGTCCGTCAAAAAAAATAGGAATGAATGAAGGGCTTCTGAGCAAGTCCCAACGTGGTAGCGTCAAAAAATAATCATCTGTGAGATTATTCAAGACCGTTATGTGCGACACAGATCTGGTAATCCCATATCGGGGTGTAAGTGTTCGGTCCATTGTGAGACCAGCACGGTTTTAGTTTGGTTTGAGTTACTGCAAACACGCAGATTTCTGCAAAAAGAATGGCGTTTTTGCCAAAAAACTACTACCTTGAATGCCGTGCGCAGGAGAGGAGCTTGCCTCAACGCGGTTACTCGTTAGAAAAGCATCCGACGTGATTTGAAATGCGCATTGCTCTTGCGCCAAGAAATGCATTGACTATGAAAAAACTCTTCAAATTTGGAGCACCCATACTCATCATACTAGCCGTGTGGCTCTACGCGCGTTCTGTGCGTGTGCCTCAAAATCAAAACGAAAAGGTACTGGTAATAGCTAGTGAGGCGCGAATTAAAGGCTTCGATCCAGCCCAAGTAGATGACTCGTACAGTAGCCGTGAAGTGACTAAGGTGTATGAGGGATTGTTGGCATATCACTACCTCAAGCGGCCACACGAGCTTGTGCCTAACCTGGCAGTTTCCCTACCTACTGTTTCGGAAGATGGTTGCGTGTATACTTTTACTCTTCAGGAGGGCGTCAGGTTCCATGACAATGCGTGTTTTCCTTCAGGACAAGGAAGGGAGCTTGTAGCCGAAGACTTTGTCTACGCGATGAAAAGGGTAGCAGATCCCAAGGTACGTTCTTCTTGGTTCAGCGTGGTTGCAGGAAAGATTAAAGGGCTAGACGCATGGCGCGATAAGTACACTGACACTGCTCACACAGACTATTCCGAGGCAGTGGAGGGTCTGAAAGTGCTAGATAAATACAGTTTACAGTTTACCCTGACACAGCCTTGGCCCCAGTTTTTGTACATTCTGGCCATGAACTTTTGCTGTGTAGTGCCCCGAGAGGCCGTACAGTACTACGGCGAAGCATTTCTCAATAACCCCGTCGGCACAGGGCCGTTTACCATGGAAGTGTTCAATCCTCAATTGAACAAGCTGGTGTATTATAAGAATCCTACTTTCAGAGACAAGCGCTTCCCCAGTGAAGCTTCAGAGGAATATCAACATCTTCTTGCTGACGCTGGCAAAAAATTGCCTCTGGTCGACAAGATCATCACCCATATTATTCCGGAAGAGCAGCCTAGGTGGCTTAAATTTCAGCAAGGCACCCTGGATGTGGCCGATATCGCCTCTGATAACATCGCTTTAGAGGTTATCAAAGGGAATACCATCATCCCTCAACTACAAGAAAAAGGTATTCAGCTGTGTTTGGAGCAAGCGCCAGTGACCGGTTTTTTTGCCATTAACAGTGGTTGTGAGCCATTCAAAGACAATGTGGAACTGCGCCGGGCGTTGTCCTTGGCGTTCGATGGACAGCGGTATAATGAACTGTTTTTTAATGGAAGTGCTGTGTCTGCACAGTCGATCATACCGCCTGGATTTGCGGGATATCAAAAAGACTACGTCAATCCGTACAGGCAGTATGACTTGGCCAAGGCCAAACAGCAGCTGGCGGCAGCTGGCTACCCTGAAGGGAAAGGATTGCCAGTAATTACTTTAGATGTTAATACCAACACCAAGCAAAAACAGCAGTGTGAATTCTTTCAGAAGTGTATGGAATCCATTGGTGTCAAGATCAAGGTTGTGCCCAATATATTTCCTGAGCTGTTAAAGAAAATGAGCCAAAATAGAACCATGATGCATGCGATCTCATGGAGGGGTGACTACCCAGATGCAGAAAATTTTTTGCAGATGTTCTACAAGGCACACCAAAGTGTAAGCAACGGGCTGAATTTTAACGATGCTACTTACAATGCGTTGTACGAACGAGCGACAGCCATGCAGCCCTCCGAGGAGCGAACCGTTTTATACGAGCAACTGAACCGTATGATTGCGGAGCATGTCCCTGTAGTTTACTCAATACATCAAGCCTATCCGGTTCTCTATCATGGCTGGGTGAAGAATTACCTCTGGTCCAACTATTGTAGTGGCATAGAGCAATATATTGATATCGACTTGGATCAGAAGAAAGCCCTGCAGGCCAGGTTCTGAGGGTACATAGGATTTCATGAGCATTTACCATTACATTATCAGGAGACTGCTCTATGCCGTTCCGATTTTGGTCGGGGTGACGCTGGTCATCTTTGTCTTATTCCATGTGACAGCGGGCGATCCAACGCTGATTTTGCTTGGGAAGTATGCAACACTTCAGCAAATGGCTGAGCTGAGGCATGAGCTGGGGATAGACAAGCCTTTGTTGTTACAATACCTCGATACGCTCAAGGCAACTTTTACATTACAATTTGGTCGTTCTTGGTCCACCAATCAGCCGATTGCACAAATGATTCAAGTAGGTGCCTACGCCTCGCTCACCTTGTCTATTCCTGCTTTTGTACTCGCCAGTTTGCTCGCCATTGCCATGGCATTATTGGCTGCTTTTTTTCGTGACACACTGTTAGACAGAAGCTTGGTTGTCATTAGCGTTATCATGATGAGTATTTCGGTACTCGCTTACATCCTCTTTGGGCAGTGGGTATTTGCGTACAAGCTGGGCTGGTTTGAGATAGCAGGGTATGAGTATGGCTTCCCAGACTTTCTTCCTTACGTCGTTTTGCCAGCCATGATCTGGATTGTACTCAGTATAGGCCCTGATGTGCGGTTTTATAGAACAATCATATTAGACGAAGTACACCAAGATTATGTCCGCACTGCCCGCGCCAAAGGGCTTGCAAACCGGACAATATTGTTTAAACACGTACTCAAGAATGCCATGATACCCATCATCACCAATCTGGTCACTCAGATTCCTTCACTGATACTGGGCGCGTTGTTAATTGAGAATTTTTTTGGTATTCCTGGCTTGGGTAATATCACCCTGCAGGCCATCAACAATTCTGATTTTCCCGTTATCAAGGCCATGACTATTTTGTCTTCTATGCTGTATATCATTTTTAATGTCATCACCGATATACTCTACACCCTGGTAGATCCACGTGTCAAACTCAATTAGTTGCCCTATGATCGTCCACCCTGCTCCCAGGTCGCTCTGGCGAGATACTCTGCGTCAGCTGTTTCAAAAAAAGCTCACCGTGGTAGCCCTGGTAGTTATTTTTGTATACACGTCAGTGGCGTTACTAGCCCATTGGGGCCTTATTGCAGGCAGTTGGAATGTCGAGGTGGGTGGCTCTTATGCTGCTCCCAGCATGCAACACTGGTTGGGCACGGACATTTTTGGTAGGAGCGTACTGGCAAAAGTTATCAAGGGCACAGAAGTCGCCATGAGCGTTGGTTTTTCTGTGGGCCTCATCTCGATCACCATTGGCGTAGCGCTGGGTGCTTTGGCTGGTTACCTTGGGGGTATTGTAGACGAATGTATCGTATGGTTTTATACCACGGTAGCTTCTATTCCCAGCATCATGCTGCTCATTGCCCTAACTTTTATTTTGGGAAAGGGCATTCTTTCGGTGTACATCGCTCTTGGCATGACGCACTGGGTAGATTTGTGTCGGTTGATTAGAGGTGAGGTGAAGCGCCACAAAGACCGGGAGTATGTACAGGCAGCGGCGGCCTTGGGGGCGAGCCATCTGCGTAGACTCTGCAGGCATATTTTCCCGAATGTTTTACACATTGTGATTGTTTGTTTTTCACTCATCTTCCAGTTTGCCATTAAGTCAGAAGTTATTCTCTCTTATCTAGGCTTAGGCATGCAAGATAGCCCTAGCTGGGGTATAATGATTGATGATGCCAGAGTAGAGCTTACCCGGGGTATATGGTGGCAATTGACTTTTGCTACGTTAGCTATGTTTCTGATCGTGTTGGCCTTTAACATCCTAAGTGATGCTCTTAGAGATGCTTTAGACCCCAAGCTAAAGGGCAAGTGATTATGGCTAAAAAGATTCTGGAGGTAAAACAGTTAGTGACGCGCTTTAAGACCGCACAAGGAACCATCAAGGCAGTAGATGGGGTTTCTTTTGATGTGTACCAGGGAAAGACATTAGGCATTGTTGGCGAATCTGGTTCTGGAAAGTCTACAATCGCTCTTTCCATCATGAGGCTTATTGAATCTTCTGTAGGTTGGGTAGACCAAGGTTCCATTTTGTTGCAAGGGCAAGATATTTTGAAGTTGCCGAGGCGTACTATGCAGCATGTCCGTGGCAATCAGATCTCAATGATTTTTCAGGAGCCTATGACATCGCTGAATCCTGTCTTTACTATTGGGAACCAAATCCAGGAAGTTTTACTGCTACACCAAGACATTGCTCCTAAAGATGCCCAGAGCCGGTGTATAGAGCTACTAGCTTTGGTAGGCATGCCCGCGCCTAAGAAATGCATGCATGAATACCCTCACCAGCTTTCTGGTGGCATGCGGCAGCGTGTCATGATTGCTATGGCACTGGCTTGCCGACCTGCTGTGCTGATTGCTGACGAACCCACCACAGCTTTAGATGTGACTACGCAGGCACAGATTCTCGATCTGATGCGTAAGTTGCAAGAGGAGATAGCCATGGGCATTATACTGATCACACACGACCTGGGCGTGGTGGCAGAGATGTGTGATGAAGTGGCGGTGATGTATTGTGGAAGAATTGTCGAACAGGCAGATGTGAGCATGCTTTTTAGTCACCCTGCTCATCCCTATACCCAAGGATTGCTCAACTCGATTCCGTCTTTGGAGACCTTGCCGGTGGGACAAGTACAAAGACTGCGCACGATTGAGGGTGTCGTTCCCTCACTTTTACAGTTACCATCAGGATGTAATTTTCAAGACCGTTGTGCACGGGTAGGTGAGGCTTGCAGGGGCTTATATGGAGATCCTTGTCTTCAGGAAGTAGCTCCACAACACCTGGCTGCTTGTTTTTACCCTTTGCATGGCCAATCGCAACTATCTTGACATGGAACCCAACTTACCGCTTTTAGAAGTACGTAACCTCTCCAAGCGCTTCCCAGTGCGAGGAGGTATCTTAGGAAGTACAGTGGGGCATGTCCAGGCTGTTGACGACGTGAGTTTCAGTATCAACAGAGGAGAAACCTTGGGTCTAGTGGGTGAGTCTGGTTGTGGAAAGTCTACTTTGGGCCGTACTATTTTGCGCTTGATAGAGCCGAGCGCAGGTCAAGTCTTTTTTGAAGGAGTAGATATCGCTCGTCTGAATGCGCGAGCCATGCGCACCATGCGTCGCAGGATGCAAATCATCTTTCAAGATCCGTATGCTTCCCTGAATCCCAGGATGACCGTGGGGACGATTCTGGAAGAACCTCTAAAAATTCATCGGCTTTGTGTTACGAAGATGGCACGTCAGCAGCGGTTGTATGAGTTGTTAGACTATGTACAACTACCCAAAGAGGCGCTATACAAATATCCCCATGAGTTTTCGGGTGGGCAACGGCAACGCATTTCTATTGCTCGAGCACTGGCTGTTCATCCCCAATTTATTGTATGTGACGAATCTGTTTCAGCACTCGATGTCTCGATCCAGGCCCAAGTCATTAATCTATTGATGGATCTACAAAAAGAACTCGGACTTACCTATTTGTTTATTGCCCACGACCTCAAGGTAGTGGAGTTTATTTCACACCGTGTGGCTGTGATGTACCTGGGTAAGATTGTGGAAATGGCCCCCGCGAAATCCATTTACCAAAGTCCTCGCCACCCTTATACCAAGGCCTTGCTTTCTGCTATCCCTATTCCTGATCCTAGCCACTCTAAAGAACGCATTTTGCTTCGAGGGGATGTGCCCAGTCCTACCACGCCCCCTTCGGGATGTCATTTCCATCCTAGGTGTTGGAAAGCTACGTCCCAATGTCAAGAAGTATATCCCTCACCAACACGATACCATGAGAACCACACCTTCTGCTGCTTCCATCCTTTGGATGAATGACAATAACCCTCTCTGACGCATAAGCAACTACTCACACGCTATCCTTTGCTCACGATGGGCAGATGCACTTCTTGTAATGTGACGACACCCCTATATTGCCGTCCCATCCTATTGCGGATATTTACTCTTCTATCTCCTCCCAATCTGCTGATGCCGAACTTGATTGAGATAGCGTACTCGACTCGTCATCGGCTTGGCTATTGGAAGTCTTTTTAAACTCCTGTCTAGGTCCCTTCTCCTTGGGTTGAGTAGCTGCCGCTTGAGCGCTGGTTTGTGCCTCTGCGTTTAGTACTTTATTGATATCGTCTATAGACAGGCGCTGCGCTCCTGGGTCGAGTAAACTATGCAGCTTGATCAATACAAACCTGCCACAATTCTTGCTATCTATGAATGGTTGTACACCATCATATTTAAAGGCAACCACCTTTTTCTTACTACCATTGCGGTTATCTAGAAATTCGCGTACCCACGTGTTGATGCGAGCTGGTGCGTTCGACATAGGACGAAAATCTCTGGCATAACTGAAACTACGCTTACCTTTTGAATCGTAATGTGTGGCGGCTGCATGGCTCTCTAGTAGAGACGCTATCTTGATCTCTAACAATGTCCAATGCTCCTTTCTTATTTGTTGTAGTGGTATCAACAGCCTGATAGGCGCTTTGGGATTACGGTTCTCATCTTTAAGATCTCTCTTGATATATTCCAGCACCGTCTGGAGGCTTTCTTCTCCACTTGTAAGCGCTTGCTCACTATCATTTTCTTGGTTATGAGCAAAGGCGATGTACACTTTTTCTTTTCGACGACCGACATCTTCCTTACAAAAGAAGATGGGTTTGCGGATACCGCCAGCTTCAAAACTATCCACTGATGGCGCAAAGTCAGGGAAATTTTTCGTGATGTATCCACGCATGTGCATGCTACTTAGGCGAGCATCGAAAGGGATGTTGGTGTAACCGTCGGTTGATCTGGTATCATTGTCGGAAGTATCGCTGTCATCAGTTGTACTCCAATCGTCGTCTCTATCATCGGTTTCGTCCGTGCTATTTTCAGCGCATTCTTTGGCAAAGTCTCTATAAGCATGATTGTAATCAGCTATACTCCAACTACTGTCTTCATCCTCGGTTTCGTCTGTGCTATCTTTAGCGTGTTCTCTGACAAGGTCTCCATAAGCATGCTTGCAATCAGTTGTACTCCAATTGTCGTCTTCATCCTTGGTCTCGTTTGGGCTCTTTCCTGCACGCTCCATGGATGCTAACTTCTTTAACATCTGGCGTCCATGGTTTCTAGCTCGAGCGGGAGTTACGTCCTTCGAATCTTCTATAGTTTTGGAATCGCTTCCTACTAGGTTGAGTACTACGTCCCTAATTTTTGCTCGTCCTTCTTCGCTATTCGCATCTCGTTCTGCAATACTTGCTGTGATGAGCGTGTTACCTCTAATTCCGCGCTCCGGAGTTTGGTATATCCCTTTTTTTGCTATTGTCTCTCCGTTGTATACGACATAGGCAGCCTGTGTATGGCCATCGGTTGTGTTGTTCGTGCCATCCTCGTCATCCGAGAGGTCACTAGTGCAATAAGTTGTGCTACCTTCCGGTACTGCTTCGGATCCTGATACATCACCTTTGACTTCTTCTTTTCTTACTATTTCAGCGGCTGCCCTTACATTGTATCCTCTGAATACGCTCTGTATATCGGCTGCAGCTGTATGCCGCTCAGTTAGATCATCTCTTGTGAGTTTGCCTCTGACTAATGCCTGAATCTTAGTAGCATTTTCTCTTTCCTGTTTCAGCTTTTGTACCGCCTGATATTTTCTAAACGTTTTTTGAATAGTAGTCGCGGCTGTTTCTTCTGCCCTAGCTACTATTTCTGCATCAGCCTTGGCAGTCGATTGCTTCCTTACGTTGTAGTCTCTAAGTGCTTTTTGAATAGTAGTCGCGGCTGTTTCTTCTGCCCTAGCTACTATTTCTGCATCAGCCTTGGCAGTCGATTGCTTCCTTACGTTGTAGTCTCTAAGTGCTTTTTGAATAGTAGTCGCGGCTGTGTTGTGCTTAGCTATTACCCTTGCCGCGTCTTCCCTGGCTGCTTGCTCTGTTTTTATTGGCGCATCTACGCTTTGTGATGACGTTGGCTTCGTGTCAAGGTGTTGCGAGCACCCCGTTATCATCAAACATGGAACAATATTTAGAAAGCAGGCAACATACACAACGGCAGTCGTAAGGTGTCTTCGGAACATTCTTTTCGAGGAGTTTTTACTTCCGTGTAAGTCACGATAAATAACATGACTAATTAACATAATAATCAGCAAATAAGCAATTCTTATTACTGCCAGAACGACGTGAGGCCTTTGCACGTCATATTGTAAATGAGGGTATTAACCCTGCAGTGATCCAATATAGAGCAACGCACAAAAGTAATACCCAAGTTTTTCTGAGGATGCCTGTTTTTGAAACGGCTTTCACGCTGTTACCTTCATAAGGTCATCATTACATGTCTCGAGAGTAACTTGCCTTAAAGCAACGTGACGCATGCGGCACGCCCAGGAACGGGATTCATCGGTGGGACTTCCACGCCGTTTGGAGAGGGTGATGATGCTTCTTCCCACAGTTGGGGCCAAGGCTTTGGGTGGTGCTCCCGATGGTCTAACGAGGGAGCTGCAGCGGGTGTCTAAGGCGATAAGAGATCGTACTTGCTATACACTATTCGGTGGCTGGTAAACACCCCCCTGAGTGCAAATCTTGCAATTGAGAGTGTGCTTCGTTGATCCTTTTAAAAGCTTCCGTTGCGTCTTTGTCGGGATTTCTATCGGGATGGTACTTGAGGGCAAGCTTTTTGTAGGCTTTCTTGATCTCTGGAAAACTTGCACCATACGGGAGACCCAGCGTGTCGTAATAAGATTTGAGTTTTAATTTTAATAGCGCTTTGCCTTGTTCCTCTTGGCCTTGCTGTGGGTTTTGGTCGTAGTACGCGCTATGCTGTGGTCTCTGGTATGCGCTATGCTGTGGTCTCTGGTATGCGCTGTGCCATGGTCTCTGGTACGCGCTATACTGAGGTCTCTGGTATGCGCTGTACGGTGATTTTTGGTACGAGTTATACTGTG
>CAYVYH010000011.1:24827-30055 GCA_964455155.1 uncultured Cytophagales bacterium
TACTGAGGTCTCTGGTATGCGCTGTACGGTGATTTTTGGTACGAGTTATACTGTGGTTTCTGGTGCGAGCCATATGGTGACCTGTAGCGTTTTGCTTCAGTCGCAACGTCGTAATCTCCCCATGCCTCCTGCTCTAGCTCTTCTATAAGTCCTGAGCATCCTGCCAGTGTGATCCAACATGGGGAAGCGCACAAAAATAACGCCAAGGTCTTCTTGAGAGCGCCATACAGCGTAATAAACAACATTTTGTGAAATTTTACAGTCATTTCTGCAATCCTAAGGATTAATCTGTTAAAAAACAATACGAGTCGAAACCTTTGTAGGGCGAACTTACGGATTGGGGCATATTTCAGTAGCTTTGATGTTGTTGCCAATGGATTAATAGACACGCATCACCCCCGGGTTTTCCTTAAAAAACGGGATGAGCCAACATGATTACAAGGAAATTCTTCTCGTTCATTACAAAAATATTCATTTGGATGATCTTCATCCATCCAAAGGGCTCGACTCATATAGTAAGCTTATGAACAACATCCATCGGTGGGTCATTGCCACGCGTTTAGAGACAGTTGTCTTGTCTGTGGCAAGTGTAAGTTTGGGTAGTGCTGTAGCGGCTTTTGTAGGGACGTTTGATGGGTACATTGGTCTATTGGCCGCATTGGTGGCTGCTTTGCTACAGGTCGTATGCAATTTGGCCAATGACTATGGGGATCTCGTGCATGGTGCCGACCCTATCAATAATGTCAAGCCGCCTAGTGCGCTACAAACTGGTCTTGTCACGTTCAAGCAAGTAAAGCGCGCATTGCAGTGGCTAGTTGTGTCTGTTGTTGGTCTGGGTGCTTTGCTACTGTATCGGGCCGCGCTTGCTCCAGTTGCGCTGGGTTTTTTTGTTGTTTTGGGTGTACTGGCAGTGATTGCATCTATTACCTACACTATGGCCCACAAACCTTATGGCTACCAAGGATGGGGCGATATAGCGGTATTTGTTTTTTTTGGACTTGTGGGGGTAGGGGGAACGTTTTATTTGCATACGCAGCAGGCCAACATTGTTTGGCTATTGCCCGCTATGAGTTGTGGCAGCCTAGTCGTAGGTGTGCTGAACGTTAATAACATTCGTGATCTGATTGCAGATGCGCAAGCCGGGAAAAAAACCATTCCTGTGCGTTTCGGAAGGAAGGCTGCGCTTTATTATCATTGGTGTTTGATAACCGTAAGCGTTGTGGCAGTGCTTTCCTTTCTCTTGTGCTATGGGCGCACTCCCTGGTCTTATACCTGTTTATGCGTAGTACCCTTATTGATCCGACACTGTGCGGCGGTTGGTCGCAAAAGCCCATCTCAACTCACAGAACAGCTACAAGGCTTAGTTGTCACTACGTTAGTTTTCGTTTTGATGTTGTCGGTGGGACTGATATTTTAGGTGGTGCTACAGTTGTTCTGCCAATCCGTCAAGGATCTTGCAAGTGCTTCATTTTCACGGGTGCGGGCATGACCAAAGTCGGGCAACATGGCTTCGTCGTGTTCATGCAGCGTTATGGGCGGGCGTTGCCTGTGTTGCCGCCGTGGTGTAAGCATTCAAAGAAATGTGTGGGCCTCTTAACACAGCAGTTGGGAGACGTGATATTGCTCACCATAATGCGCGAGGGTAATGAAAAAACTCATTTTAACCGATGCCGCCTGGCGGCGAAGACTCTCGGCTGAAGCATATCACGTCCTGAGAGAGCGGGGAACGGAACGTGCTTTTACAGGTCAATACCATCATTGCGATGAAGTAGGAATCTATGCTTGTGTAGCTTGTAGCAGTCCTCTGTTCTCTTCAGCACATAAGTTCGACTCTGGTACAGGATGGCCTAGCTTTTGGGCCCCGGTTTCACGGCAGGCTATCGTACTCGCAGAAGATTTTTCTCTAGCATTACAACGGGTTGAGGTAGTTTGTGCTTGTTGTGGTTCTCACCTTGGCCATGTTTTCCCAGATGGGCCACCACCCACCTATCAGCGTTATTGTATCAACTCTATCGCACTCAAACTTACCCCGAAAACGAAAAATAGCGGGCGGGACGGTTACTCTGAAGATGCCTTAGAAAGCGCTGAGTAGATGTTGCTACTGCAGGGCCATGGTCAAAGTACTTAAAATAATGCAGGTATCTAACCAGTGTTGCCAGTGTTGTATCAACAACCTGACGGTTTTTGGGAATGCGAAAACTTGCAAATTCAGTGCGCGCCCAAACTTTTTTTAATACTCTCCAGCGTCTGTTGCTTACCTTCTTGGCTGATTTTTCGCATCATTTTGCTCATGTTTTCGAACTGCTTGAGCAGCTTGTTGACATGTAGCAGGGTCATGCCGCTACCTTGTGCAATCCTGGCACGTCGGCTTCTATCGAGCAAGTGGGGATGCATGCGCTCCTGGGGCGTCATGGCGTGAATCATTGCCTCGAAAGGTCTGAAAGCATCGTCATTGACATCCGTTTGTGGTATCAGCTTTCCCATGCCTGGCATGAGACCCATCAACTCTTTTAGACTACCCATTTTCTTGAGCTGCTGAAGCTGTGTTAGGAAGTCATTAAAGTCGAATTGATTTTTTTGCAGCTTTTTCTCTAGCAGGCGTGCTTGTTCCTTATCATAGATTTGCTCTGCCTTTTCTACCAGAGATACCACATCACCCATGCCCAGAATACGGTTGGCCATTCTATCGGGGTGAAACACATCTAGATCGGTCATCTTTTCCCCAGTACCCACGAACTTAATGGGCTTGTTGACCACAGCGCGGATAGATAGTGCTGCTCCCCCTCGTGTATCCCCATCTAGTTTGGTCAAGACCACGCCGTCAAAGTCTAGCCGTTCATTGAAAATTTGGGCTGTATTCACTGCATCCTGCCCCATCATGGCGTCCACCACAAAAAGTGTTTCGGAGGGTTGCAATGCCTCTTTGAGACTAGCAATTTCTTGCATCATGGCTGCATCTACTGAGAGGCGACCAGCCGTATCGATAATCACTACTTGTTGTTGCACCGCCTTGGCGTGTTGCACTGCCTTTTGGGCAATAGACAGTGCATTTTTATTGTCCTGTTCTGTGTATACCTCCACCCCGATTTGTGCGCCTACTACCTGCAGCTGCTCTATGGCGGCTGGCCGGTAAACGTCGCAAGCCACCAAGAGTACATGCTTGTTCTGCTTTTTGAAGTAAGCCGCTAGTTTGCCAGAGAAAGTCGTTTTCCCAACGCCCTGAAGGCCGGCCATGAGAATGATTGCTGGGCGGCCTGTTAGGTTGATAGTAGCTTTTTCGCTACCCATCAGGGCCGTAAGTTCTTCGTTTACAATTTTTGTAAACAACTGTCCAGGAGAGACGGCCGTAAGCACATGCCTACCCAGGGCCTTGGCTTTGACAGCGTCTGTGACTTGCTTGGCCATTTTGTAGTGAACATCTGCCTGGATGAGTGCTCGCCTGATCTCTTTGACGGTAGCAGCGATGTTAATCTCGGTAATGTGTCCTTTTCCCTTGAGTGTTTGTAGGGCCTTGTCTAGGTTTTTTCTGAGACTTTCAAACATGGACAAATGGTTTTTCGCTAAACTAATGAAATTGTCGTTGACTGCTTGTCTAAGATCAATACGGGAGAGAAGTACGACAGTCATTCGTTTCAAAGATCTTTAGATCTGAATGGCGTGGGTGCAAAAGCGATCGATGCACTTTCTTTCCATTTTCAAGTCCTAGCTTTTCGTGATGAGAAAACTACGGCGGTCGTCTTTCAGCAAGGTATGTTACGGCAACAAATACCCTTAAAAAGCACCTAAGAGCTAGATGGTACGCGGATTATGTTTGAGCCAGATGTGAGTGGTTTCAAAATTTTCACTTTGTTCCTTATTCTATTTAGTTGAGTCTTAAGAACTTCTCACAGGAGGGAACATAGTTTGGAGCAAAGCGTAGTTTTCTACTCGGGATTCAGAGAGAAAATGGCCCAAAACATAACGGCCAAAAAATTACCTGCTCATGCACTTAGTAGCAGCATCCAGTTGAACCTCCTTCTTGCCAATAGGGCGTTGTTGCTATCGCCGATAGATCCTTTCAGGTAGTTGCTGCCCATGCTATGGTTGCTTTTCAAGTGACCTATGATCGCTTCTATCTCTGAGTGGTGCTTACAGCATTGCTTGTGTCTACGCAGTGCATACGTACTAGCGTGAATCTTCCTGTCTAATATCATCACTACCAAATCACCTACGTGCCCACGGCCAAGATAGCCTTGGTCTACCAACACACGCTCGTACCGCTGACCTATCCAGTGTACTACTTGATCCAGCGTTTTACTGTCATGCGGGTTACCTGCAAAATGAGCGATGCCTTTTTCTCCTAGTCGATGTCTAAAGGGTGTTATAGCATTAGTAGCACAGTGTTGCCCCACTAGAAGGTAGCTTTTCCAGTGGGGGGTACTGAAAGTGGGGGGGACATTGCCTAGTTAGCCATGACACGTGTGTCCTTAAAGAAAAGTTTTTTACCAATTTTTTGGCGCACTCATTTTATTAGCATATATATGTCATAATTCATTTTTTAAAACAAAAAAATATTTATGCATACTTTTTTTAGTAAAAATGTACTTATCGCACTACTCCTTGTCCTTCTGTTGCAGAGCTGTGGTAATTCAAACCTGGGGATAGTAGCACCAGTCAATACGGGCGAGTTGGGGGATAAAATCAACAAGACTACCACCAACTTTCCCCCCCTTACGCTAGTCAACAAACAGATAGAAGGAAAGAATATGATCGCTCAAGAAATTAATGCACCAATGACAGACGGCTCTTTTGAGGCATGGTCTACATTAGCTACTATATCACCCTATGCACACTCCAAAGCCCTGTTGGGCCCAGTACACGAGGGTGCTTGCTCTAGGCCTCCTGCTTTCATTGCTGCGCGAATACCCATGGTTCCTACGATCTGCTTAGCACAGTCACGGTTCGAATCGACCCTCAAATATGCTTCCATCTACGTTTCTACCCAGCTCCAACATGCCGTATCAGGCGAGTCGTCCTTAGACGTTCGACATGAAGCCCAGCAGCAATGGACTGCCCTACCACCCACGTTAGTTGAACCTGCTGAGTTGAAAAGACAGCCGTACCTATCTCTTACAAGTCTTGCGCACCCGGCACAGTCTGTGTCAAAACTCAAACCCGATGACACAGGTCACCGGTCACTTTCTTGTGTGCCCTTTGTGTCTGGTTCTGCTACACCGTTCTACCCTATT
>CAYVYH010000012.1:0-28418 GCA_964455155.1 uncultured Cytophagales bacterium
ATCTATCGGCGATCGCAACACGCCCTATTGGTAGGGATGGGGTTCAACTGGATGCTCTTCTTGAGCGCAGTAGCCAGTTACTTTTTTGTCTTGCTGTTGGAGGGCGTTAGCCTTGCTAGCTCTTCGTCGACGAGAACACGTACATCCAAGATCGTCAGCACGCGCGGCCGCGTTGTCAAGACTCAACTACCCAGTGTGGTGGCGCGTTGGTATTTTTGTTTCCCCCTGGTAGCCCAGTAGACTGGCGTTGTGCCTGGCTGCGAGGCAGTGGGCTTGGCGGGATGCATGGTTAAAATTTATAAGTATACAAGCAAGCTGGCTTATCGCTGTGGGGGGTATCCCCGTGGAGGAAAGTCCGGGCAACATAGAGCACCCTACTTCCTAACAGGAAGGCACCTGGCTTCAAAACCAGGTGACAGCTAGTGCCACAGAAAATAGACCGCCTTGCTTAGGCAGGGTAAGGGTGAAAAGGTGGAGTAAGTGCCCACCGCTCTGCTGGTGACAGCAGAGGCACGGTAAACCTTAGGGGTTGAAAGGCCAAATAAATATTGCATCCCCACCATGGGGTCACAGGTGGCTCGCTTGTGTTTCACATATTGAAAGGCAGTATGGGTAGGCCGATAGAGGCTATGAGTGATCATAGTCCCAGATAAATGATAGGCATGCTAGCCTCTTGTGCTGGCATACAGAACCCGGCTTATAGGCTTGCTTGTTATTCTTTCGATGTGCTGCTTGAGTAGTGTTACAATTTCCCCTGTAGATGCTCGACGATCGTCAAGATCGGCGTCATGGGTTGCGGCACGCTCAACCCAACACAGTAAACCAATAAGCCAATCAACAAGTGAAGCAGTTGTCTAATTCCCCAATCCTCCAATCACCCAATGATGTTTTAGCAGACTATCGCTTGGCCTGCGAAAGCCGTGCTGCCAGCCTCTTAGGTCGTAAGGAGGTTTTTATGGGCAAGGCTAAGTTTGGTATTTTCGGTGATGGCAAAGAAGTAGCTCAACTGGCTCTGGCCAAGGTCTTCCGCATGGGAGATTTTCGGTCTGGCTATTACCGCGATCAGACCTTGATGATGGCTATTGGGGCATTGACTATCCAACAATATTTTGCGCAGCTTTATGCTCATGCTTCTGTGGAGGCAGATCCTGCTTCAGCGGGTAGAATGATGAACAGTCACTTTGCTACTCGCCTGTTAGACAACCAAGGGCAGTGGAAAAAGCTGACGCAGCACAAGAATGTAGCGGCTGATGTTTCACCCAATAGCTCTCAAATGCCACGCTTAGTGGGCTTGGCGTATGCTTCTAAACTTTATAGAGAAAACCCCGATCTAGCGGCTTTCAGAGATTTTTCCCATCAAGGCAACGAAATAGCATTTGGCACCATTGGTAATGCTGCTACTTCAGAGGGGATGTTCTTAGAAGCTATCAACGCTGCTGGCGTGCTTCAGATACCTATGTTGGTTTCTGTCTGGGATGATGATTATGGTATTTCGGTACCTCAGGAGTACCATACGACCAAAGAAAATATCTCCAAGGTGCTCAGCGGGTTTCAGCGTACTGCCAACGAAAAAGGCTATGAGATCTTTACTGCTAAGGGCTGGGACTATGCGGGCTTGTGCGCTGTCTATCAAAAAGCTGCTCACATATGCCGCCAAGCACACGTTCCTGTCTTGGTACATGTTCAAGAAATGACTCAGCCTCAAGGGCATTCTACCTCTGGCTCTCAAGAGCGCTATAAATCTAAAGAACGACTGGCCTGGGAGGCAGAGTACGATTGTATGAAGAAGATGCGTGAATGGATATTGGCTTGTGATTTGGCTAGTGCTGCACAGCTAGACGCTATTGAGCAGGAAGCACGTGAAGAAGCCAAGCAGCAAAAAAATAAAGCATGGGAAGCTTTTCAAGCTGACGTACAACGAGATCATCACCAAGCTATTGGCCTGCTTCAGGAAGTGGTTGCTACAGATGTAGCCGGTGAAGCTTTGACCACCTTATTGGAAAATTTGCGTGCCAAGCACCAACCCACCAGGTTACATGCCTTCAGAGCCGTCAAACAGGCGATGTACCTGGTTAGAGATGCCCCTTATATGACTAAGAAGCCCTTGCTGGCTTGGTTGCAAAGAAATACCCGGGCTAACCAGGACCGTTTCAACTCTTACTTGTATAGTGTTTCTCAAGAGGCTGCACTGCATGTTCCCGAAGTACAACCTGTCATTCCTCTAGATGCTCCGTGGGTAGATGGAAGAGAGATCTTGCAGGCCTGTTTTGACGATATCTTTCGGCGTGATCCTCGGGTTTTTGCTATTGGCGAGGATATAGGAAAAATTGGAGATGTTAACCAGGCTTTTGCTGGGTTGCAAGAAAAATATGGATGCCTCAGAATTACTGACACAGGCATTCGCGAGTGTACGATTCTAGGGCAAGGTATTGGGGCAGCCATGCGTGGTCTAAGGCCTATTGTAGAAATACAATACCTAGATTATTTGCCCTACGCACTTCAGATTATGATGGATGATCTGGCCACGCTTCAGTATCGTACCCGGGGAGGCCAAAAGTCCCCAGTTATCATTCGTACCAGAGGCCACCGACTCGAAGGTATTTGGCATTCTGGGTCTTATTTGGCAGGCATCATCCACAACGTCCGAGGTATTTATGTGCTCGTACCCCGGAATATGACCCAGGCGGCTGGCTTTTATAATACTTTGCTTCAGGCAGACGACCCAGCACTCCTCATCGAATGCTTGAATGGGTATCGCCTAAAAGAACCAATGCCTACCAACATTGGCTGCTTTACGGTACCTCTAGGAAGACCGGAAGTTCTCCGCACTGGTACCGATGTGACTATCGTGACGTATGGTGCCATGTGCCGCATTGTATTGGAGGCCGCTGAAACTTTAGAAACGTTGGGCATCGCTTGCGAAGTCATTGATGTGCAGACGCTCCTCCCGTTTGACCTACAGCACGCCATTGTTGCTTCACTCAAAAAAACTAACCGCATCGTCTTTGCAGATGAAGATGTACCGGGCGGTACCACTGCTTACATGCTACAAAAGGTGCTGGAGGAGCAACAAGGCTACCAATACCTAGACGCTGCACCAGCTACTATTACGAGTCAAGAGCACCGCCCTGCTTATGCAGATGATGGCAATTACTTCTCCAAGCCTAATGTGGAAACGGTCGTTGATCGGGTGTATGCGATCATGTCAGACGCTTCCCCAGCACGTTACCCTGCTTTGGCATGAGTTGTAAGAGTCTAGGCGTTGTTTTATTGAGGAGATGTCCGGTATGCTTGCTCTTTGAGAACAGCGGGGCATACCTTTGGGGCATATTCAATTATCAACAACGATAAGTCTCATCTGAGACTTTCGCTTAGGTGCATCTCAGCGGGCAACTTTACAGTTGTCGAGAAAAATTTCTTTTCGAGTATGTTGGCTTATGCCCCGTTTTAAAGAGAATGGGGTTGATACGTTCCCATGAAGCAATGGGCAACAGACTGTTGAACTTGCATCCTTATGCACAAATTTTCCGTACAAAAAAGGCGCTATCGGTGTGACCGTATAGCAGTGGGGGAAGCTACCAGCACCATGAGAGACCATTGCAGAATACCTAAAAACTGATGAAAGCACCTGCCGACCGGTTAAGATTTTGTGTTATGGTAGTGCCAACAGGGTACTTACTCAAAGAGAGACAACAAAAAAGCCGGCTTGAGGGCCAGCTTTTTTGTTGTCAAACATAGAGCTTGATTAGTCCATCAATCTCGCAAAGTTGTATCCTAGAGACACCGTTACGTAGTGATCCCTCACATTTTTATCTTTCTTGGCATCCAGGTTGCTTTCTCTCCACTCCTTAGCATCGTTGTCACTCTTGAAGAAGTCCATGAGCCCATAGTGATACCTTCCTTCTAGCGATATTCCCGCCTCAGGAAATTCATAGTTGAAACCAACGATACCACTTACTGTGAATGTATTCACCTGCTTAGACTTCTCGAAACCTGCAACTTGCTCGAGAGAGTCAGCTCCTTTGTCATTGTTGCTAGAGCTGCTAGAAGTTTTCGACCTTTTGATACTTGCGCTAAGTGGCATGACCAGCTGCGCACCTAGATCCAGAGCGAGGATCCCTTCTTCAGGATCGTAACCCATGGGAAACCACTTAAGCATCACAGGCACCACCAAGTTGTGCGAATAAACTTCCGTTTTTACTGGCTTGTTGGCGTCTGTTCCCGCCTTTGTTGCACTGCTAGACAGCTTTTCAGACACGTTCAGGCTGCTACCTAGTTTGGCATACAGCACCTCTACACCAATACCTACATTTTCGTGGAATGCGTAGCCAGCAGTGAGACCTCCACCCCAATAAGATCCGTTAACAACTTCTTTTTTTCTATCTGCGCCAGTAACTTCATCTGATACTAAATCCTGAAGCCCGCCGAGCCGAGAACCAGAACCCCCTAACTTTGCCCCAAAACTCCACGGCTGGTCTTGCGCCTTCAGCGTGGTCGCGAAAAGCACCATAATGCTTCCCAGTGCTAGTGCTGCTTTCTTTGTGCTCTTATTCATAGACTATGATTTTTTACTATTATTTATTTAGTATGTAGTATGACTTACACTTGAATAAGTGTACCACACCCCTCAACCCAAATTAAAACTAACTCAACTCCCGCAAAACTATGGGTTCCGGCAATAAAATACAAGGGCGCCTGAGGAATTTCGCTGAGTGGAGCAATGGCCAAATGGTGCTTGTGAATGGGACGGTATCATCCTCCTATAGACGCTTAAAAGTTTACCTATAGAAGTGTTTACAGGACAGTGTGTATATAAAAGGCGGTCTGCTTGCCCTAATCTAGCCAATGGCTGAGTACTTTTAACAGGCTATTGGCAGTGAAAAAGCCTGCTAAGAGTAGGATAGCAAGGCACCACAAAACAGCACACTCGGTCTGATTCACACCGAGTGTGCTGGCCGGTGATCGGGCAGCCTTACAAAATAGTATATAAGGGAGTTGAAGATAATAATACACTGACAAGACAGTTCCTAATAGGCTAGCCGCCAACAAAGATGCAAACAGAGGACTACCGGTGCGTTGTATATGCTCCCAAAGCGTGGTAAAGAGCAAGAATTTTCCTGTGAATCCTGCGGTTGGGGGTAATCCGATGAGGGAAAGTATGACCAAGGTCATGCTACCGCCCAGCACGGGAAACTGCCTGCCAAGCCCCATACAATCTTGTAGGTGTACGCCGTTTGTAAGTTGCTGTAGCGCTTTGATGCCTACCCAAGTGGCTAATCCCATTACGCCATAGATGACACTGTAATACAGAACGCCTACTTGGCTGCTCAAAGAGGCCGAAATGCCCGCCATGAGTAGGCCACCTTGTGCTATACTCCCATATGCCATGAGCCGCTGTAGATTGTTTTGCAGTAGGGCAGCAGTATTGCCCACTATGATGGTGAGCAAAGACAGCACAGCCATACCCTGTTGGGCATGCTCCAAGAGCGTAGGACCCAGTTGTGGTAGGCATTGATGAAAAAGCCGCAATAAGACTGCTAAGGTTGCTAATTTAGGTACGGTAGACAGGTAGGCGATTACAATTGCGGGCGCTCCTTGGTACACGTCAGGTACCCAGAAATGATAGGGCGTGGTAGCAAATACAAAAAAAACATTGCTGAGGCAAAGCAAAAGCATGGTTAACATGATATACTCAGGGATAGTTTGCCCGCTAGGTGCTATACCTGGTAGGCTCAGTGCCAGTGTGCCTGTTAGACCGTAGAAGTAAGCCATGCCCCAGAGCATCATAGCAGTTGTAGTCATGCTGTATAGCAAGTATTTCAGGCTAGCTTCTGCACTCTGTGGCGTTGTGTAGCTCCCTAGCAGTAACGCAGAAGTTAGAGAAAGGAGCGTCAAGCCCAGGTAGATAGTGAGCCAATGAAAAGCCATGACCAACAAGCAGCTACCTAACAGTGACCCTAATAGCAGTACTACATAGGCTAGGCCGTCGACTGTTCTCGAAGGCAGGTATGCTTGAGGGCGTGCAAGGAGCAGCAGGAATAGTACGATGCTGAGTAAGAGCAAGCAAAAGAAGATGGACAAGGGATCAAGTACCAAAAGTTGATGGAACAGGGGCAGCGTCTGGTGTGGTTGCAGCTGGTGGCCCAGCCAGTACTTGCTGCACCAGGCCAGAGAAACACCTAAAAATGCCACAGGAAAGAGCCAATAGCGCTGATACCGAGGCAGTAAAACTGCCAAAATCAGTACAGTCGCTACGGCAACAGCTATCAGCACTTCGGGCAGTAGCAGCGGCCAGCTGGCCAGATTGTCACGTACATGTTGGAGAACAAGTCTGTCGTTCATGGGGCCACGCGATAACTACGCTCCGTTGATGGCCTGAACGGTGAGTGAAGTACCTGCCACATCAGTGACGACTACCGTAGTCCCGGTCGCTACATAGGTGCCTAGGGTTTTTACGTCGTAGCATACGCCATGAATCTGGGCTTTTCCAGACGGGCGCAAGGGAGTTTGAGCGATGCCCTGCAGTCCTATCAGGCTGTTGGGGTAAGTACAGGCTGTATAGCCTTGGTTGGCGGCTTGTACTTCAGAGAGCGTCATACGGCTAAAGAGACGTGTCTTGCTTAGGTATGTCCCACCTACAAGAAAGACAACGCTTATGCCCGCCAGGACGGCCAATATGGCTAATGTTGCGCGTATATTATGCTCGGCGGGCTCCCAAGAAACACTTTCTGGTTGTAACACGGTGAGCAAGCGTGTGACCAAGACATGCACAGCGCTCGCTGATTCCAAAGTATCTACTAGGTAGCTCATAGGATTGCTAATTTAGCCAAACACGTAGTGGTGTGCTAGTCAGTCCGGGTTGCATACCCCCCTTTTACGGATGTATATTTTCCCTACTTTGCCTGTCGACAGCCTGCGAAATGCGCGCTGCTTTGTGGGCACTGTCATCAGCCACAGCGGCTGTTTCTTGCCATTTGGCCACGTATTCAGCCTCCTTTTGGCGCATCAGGGCCTTGTCTTCTGGAGTCTGATCATCGTAGCCCAACAAATGCAGCACTCCATGCACTATCACGGTTTGCAGTTCTTTTGTAAAAGATTGCTGCCAGGTTTGTGCATTGGCTCTTACGCGGTCTATGCTAATATAAAGATCACCTTCTATGGTTTCTGTCTGGTCTGCGTAATCAAATGTCAGTATGTCAGTAAGTGTATCGTGCTGTAGGTAGCGCATATTTTGGGTGAGTAGGTAATGATCGGAACAGAAGATAATATTGAGATGGGTCAGTACGTAGCCTTCCTGCTGGATGACTGCTTGAATCCACGAGGCTGTTGCGGCAGGGGCTGGCAGTGCAAAGCGGATTTCCTCGGCAAAGAAGCAAATTTTACTCATTGCTTAACTGGTCTGAGCTACGGGCGCACATTGGCCGCCTCAATTTTTTTACCGTTCTTTGGGGCTCTCTTTCGGTAGATGGGCTCACCATTGCTGCAAAACTGCACGGTCTATGCGCCAAAAGCAACCATATGCTCCCATTATTCCCCAATCTAGGGACTGGCCTGTGGTGCAGCTTAACCAGCATCACCGGGCCTTTGTGCGGGCTGTGGTTGCCACATCGGTACAGACCCTGATGGCTACCCACTCAGAAACCAATACCCTGAGAGCCATGCTTCGTAAGGCTGCTGAGATGGAGCTTGTGCGTATAGAAAAAAAGCCCTGGAAGGTTGATCCTCCTGATGACGCAGCTTTTTGGGAGCGGGTGATTACCGCTTTAGAAGGCCAACGTGACGCAGTACTACTAGCTACCTTACACGAAATTGTCGAGCGTTATGCCCATGAAATCGCAGGGAGGTTTCGCATTTCGCATTATCGATTGGGACAACGGGCTGTTACCTATACGCTGGCGCGGTTATTAAATCCTATTAGCCTTAAGGGTGTACGTAATCCTTGGAGGATGCAGTCTCGGCTTCGGGAGAAGATTCATATCATAGGAGCTATTACGCCACTCAGAGAGCTAGCCCGGATAGGTACTGTAGTGATGGTGCCCACCCACGCTAGTCACCTTGATTCGCTCCTGATGGCTTGGGTGATCCATGTATTAGGCTTACCACATTTTGTATACGGTGCAGGGCTCAACTTGTTCAACAGCAGGTTCTTTGCTTATTTCTTGAACAATCTGGGTACTTACAAAGTGGACCGCAGAAAGAAAAATGCGCCTTATCTCACCACACTCAAGACATATTCAAGTTTGACTTTGCAGTGGGGGTGCCATAGCCTATTCTACCCTGGGGGTACACGTTCTCGATCAGGTGCCCTAGAGCGGCAATTAAAGCTGGGTCTTTTGGGCACTGCTTTTGAAGCGCAGCAGCGCACCTATCAAGCCCAGGGGCGTGCTGCCCGCAAGATCTTTGTAGTGCCTGTGGTGCTTAACTACCATTGTGTGTTGGAAGCACCCCGTTTGATTAAAAGCCACTTGGCTGACCAGGGATTGCGTAGTGTACAAACTCCCTCTTCGCATGAGCTACTCAAGTTTGCTAACAACGTTTTTACTAAAGACTCCAGTGTCTTCGTATCCATTGGGCAGGCCATGGATTTGCTGGGCAATGCAGTGGATGAAGCGGGTAATAGCTATAATGCCCGGGGGGTGTACGTAGATACTTACCAACAACTCTTGGATACAGGGGCAACCATGGCTGTCGGAAAGCTGTATGAAGACGATACCATCATGTTGGGGAAGGCTATCGTAAAGGCCTACTACAAGGCCAACTGTGTGCTTGCTAGCCATCTAATGGCTTTTGTCGCTTTTGAGCTTTTTAAGAAGCAGCATGCAGCGCTGTCTTTCCAGGCACTATTACAGCTCCCTCTAGAGAAACTTGTGATCCCTTATGAAACGCTAGAACACGCCTTTACCCAACTGAGAGCTGTTGTCCTTGATCTGTACAAAGCGGGAAAGTTACAGGTGGAGCCTTCTTTGCAAACAGAGATCCTAGACACGTTGGTCCAGCAGGGACTTAATAACTTGGGTCTTTACCACAGTAAAAGACCTTTGCTCCAAAACCAAGTAGGCGATATAATCACCCAAGACCTAGGCACTTTGCTATACTACCATAATAGACTACAAGGCTATGCCCTCGAAAAGTACATCTCGTAAGCAAGTTGGCGTAATTGGTGCAGGCAATTTTGGCACAGCAGTAGCCAATCTACTGGCACACAATGCCGATGTGCTCCTGTACGTACACAGACAAGATCATACTCAGGATACACAGCCAACACCTACTGCTGGGGGCTATCCACTGGCTCCTAATGTCACCACTACTTACCACTTAGCAGAGGTGGCTCAGTACTGCACCGTGCTCTTTCCCATTGTGCCTTCTGAAGTATTCAGAACCATGATGCGGCAGTTGGCACCTTGGCTTAAGCCTGACCACGTGCTCATCCACGGTACCAAAGGATTGGATGTGTGTTGGCCAAAGGATGTTGGCTCAGATGTGCCTACGTTGACTAGAAAAGAGGTGAAGACTATGAGCGAAGTGATCCAAGAAGAAAGTGTTGTACACCGGGTGGGCTGTTTGGCAGGGCCTAATTTATCCCGGGAGTTAGCCCAAGGACAGCCTGCTGCCACGGTAGTGGCTAGTCCTTGGGAAACAGTCGTTGCCCAAGGTCAGCAGCTCTTGCGTAGCCATCATTTTCAAGTCTACGGCAGTACAGATATGCTGGGAGTGGAGTTATGTGGTGTTTTAAAAAATATCGTAGCCATTGGGGCGGGTTGTCTGAGTGGGTTGGGTTACGGAGAGAATGCCAAAAGTCTCTGGATGAGTCGAGGTATGGTGGAGATGATTCACATTGGACAAGCCATGGGGGCTACCGTAAGGCCATTTCTGGGGCTAGCTGGGGTGGGCGATTTGATCGCTACTTGTACTAGCAGTCTGAGCAGAAACCATACTCTCGGTTATCGCCTCGCACAGGGTGCCACACCGTACCAGCTTATGCAAACGGGGGAAACTACTGAGGGTATTCATACTGTAAAGATTATCCGTAGCCTTGCCAGCCACTATCAATTGCGTACACCTATCATCGAACTGATGTACCGTGTACTCTTCGAAGATCTGGCTGTGCAAGAAGCCATACGACATTTTATGAAGTACCCTCTCAATGATGTGGATGTAGATTTTCTTTGACGTTTTGGTTGTTAGATAAAACACGTTTTTGGGTCACAGCACCCTATCACGTGCACAATCAACATGTCAATACATACGTTTCATCCGCTCAGACTCTTTCTGAGTCAGCAGCACGCGTAGTTTCTGTCCACTTAAGGCACCCAAGCCACCCACGATACCACCCACTAAACCTGTGAGTAAGATCAGCAAGGTGGTGCTTTGGAAGCCTAGCAGTGGAGCCACCTTGGCAGAGAGTATGGCATTGGTGCGCACGTCAATCAGGGTGGCTGTTACCATCCAAAGTAGACTGGTAGCAGTGAAGCCACCCAAGTAGGCTGTGACGCTATTCAGGGGCAGGCACGTAGCCACAATAGCTGCACAAACACCAATGGTCCACCAAGGCAAAAATTGCTCTGCTATATAGCACATCAAGATTGTCAGGAATACTTGAATCAAAAATTTCATAGTTTCTTATGTTAATTGTGTGATGGTGCCCGCCCAGCATATAAAAATTGGGGAGTAGCTCTTGGGAACGGAGCTGGTGACGGGTACCCACTTGGCCTTCACAGTGTGGGCCGTAGTGTTAGCGTACAAGCTTCATCTGTGTATGATGCATCGGTGTCAATGGTGACAGGTATGTACTGCCCCTGGCGCCAAGACTCTACAAAACTTGTATAATGCGGGCTACCTGGGTTGCCTGACTGACCTCCTGGATAAATGAACCAGCCTTTTGGCTGGTTCCCCAGTTCGACGACCAAACGCATAGAGGCTCCTCGGTTACCTGCATTGGCGTTCAAAACATGTACTCCGCCACTTATCTGAAGATTATCTAATCCAAAAGAAGTAATGTTCGCCAGGTGGTTGATAAATACTCGCCGGTAGTCGCCCCATCGGTAAGGCTTCTGGTGTTTTGCTCGCCACACTTCCAGTGCTTGTATGCCTGCTATAAAAGCAGCATGAATCAACTCTCCCACGGTAGCATACGTTCCTAGGTCTAGGTGAGGGCTACGAGGATGGTACTTTAAAATCTCTATGGTACGGTAAAAACAAGGCGTTGGAATGGCAAATTCTCTATTTTGAAGCGGTTCCCAAAGCTTTGCATGGAGCTGCTCTTGCCAAGCCTGAAAGATGGAGGGAGCTAGCTGGTCTACTTCGTTACAATAGTCCCAGTCTAAGAGTATTTGATAAGCAGCTTTTTGCTCCTCGTCAAGCTGATGGGTATTGACATTTTTGAGCAGTAATGGTAAACTCTCCTGCGCGGCTAGGTTATGGTTGTCATTTTGCAATTGCATCATCGCCTTTTCATCGACTCCCTTGAGTTGGCACAAGACCTGACTGGCTCTTCTGTTGCGGTAGTGTTCCTCTTCGTAATGGTGGTAGTGGTATGGGTAGTACTCGTCTGTAGATCGCTCGTTGGCCGAGCTAACGAAGCCACTAGCAGGGTTCAGGATTTTAGGGTTATGTTCCTTAGGAACATAACCCTGCCATTCGTATGCCGCTGTGTTGCCCGGCATGATAAACCGTCCTTGCCCTTTCCATTGCATTGGCGCACGTCCTGCTATACAAATGCCAATGTCATTACTGGCAGCAGCAAAAGAAAAATTTTGACTTGGAACATGATAGTGTTGCAGTGCCTCCTCGAAGTCTTTGAAATTTCTAGCCCGGTTGAGGAGATAGAAAGTGAGCAACTCCTTGCCAGGGTGGTGTCCCAACCATTTCATGGCGAGATAGCTCCGCTCTTGACAACCTGAAAATTGGTCATCATAGACTATGGGCCCAAAGTGGGTGTATATGACGGTATCATAAAAAGTATTGCTGCCTCTTACTTTGATTGTTTCCGTCACCCGCTGTGTTTTGAGAAGTAGGTTGTCATAGTGGTATTCCTGTTTTTTTTCATCTTTGAAGTCGATAACGTGCCAATTTTTCACATTTCTAGCTGCGTTGGTGACCCCCCAAGCGATAGATTCATTGAAGCCTACCGCCACTGCTGGAAGTCCTGGAATAGTTCCCCCAAAGACATTGACAGTGGGAGATTGTAGGTGCATGCCGTACCAAATCGAAGGTAATTGCATCACCAGGTGTGGGTCATTGGCCAAGTAAGGGGTACCCTTAGCAGTTCTTTTCCCGGATATTGCCCAACTGTTACTACCACTAGCTCGGTTGCTTTGAGGTGGGCCGATCTGCGTTCTTTGCTGTGGTATTTGCAAGGGAACTGGAGGCTTAACGGCGATTGGCGTGAAGTTCCATGGCGTGTTTCTGGGAATCACAGGTTCAGATTTTTCAAAATAAGCTGGAAAAAGAAAGTCAAACTTCTCCTTGCCCAACTGATGTAAGGCGTTGGTATTCTCGATACTATTGTCACTTCCACAGAGGTCGTCAATCATGTGCACCATCATCAAGGCAACTTTCAGGGGTGTCCAGGGTTCGGGGTGGTAGTTAAGCAGTTTGTATTCAAGAGGTAAATCTTTGTAGGATAATGTATGAATGTAGGCATTGACACCTGCCACGTAGGCGTGGACAACGTTGCGCAGCGTGTGATCTTTTTCTATTTCTGCTAAGGCATTTTGGGCAGCATAGAGATTACCCTTGCGACGCTGTAACCGATCGAAGTCAAGGGCTTTTGAACCTACGATTTCTGCTATGCGGCCTGCTGCTGCATAGACCTGAAAATCCATTTGCCACAGTCGGTGCAGTGCCGTTACGTAGCCTTGTGCGAAGTACAAGTCTTCGTCGTGCTGCGCAATGATGTGGGGAATGAGGTGCTTGTCAAACCGAACGGTGACGCATGCTTGTAGCCCAGGCAAGGACAGACCCTTTGGTAGATTGATGGACTGTGTCTCTGCATTTTGCCAGACACCCTGAAACGGGTCTAGGCACTTACCTAATGGAGGTAGGTTGCGTATGCTAACATTGAGTAGTGTGGTGAGGGATACCGTGAGTGCGACAGTAAAGAAAAGATTTCTCTTATTCATGGTAGTTGGTTACAATGGGTGACCGTGCTGTGGCTGTGTCGATAATGTCAGAGGTTGTAAAAAAGAGATGCAAAGGTAATGATTTCTCGTGGTATGAACAGTGATGTATGTATCTATTGATCGTCTTGGGGAGTGCCAACACAGTCTACATCACAAATTTCGGGCACAAAAAAAGCCCGAGAGTATCTCGGGCTTTTTTTGTAGCGCCTTGTTAAATTGTTAAAGCTCGAAACCAAGCACTGCTTGCACGCGGTGCGCATCTCTTAGATCTCCTCCGATGTTTTTTCTCACGCCAAACAAGTATTCTGCCCCTATCTTAATCTGCTCCGTAGGATGGTAGAATAGGTTGACAGAAGCCACATGTCCATATTGATAAGCATCCTGCTCTCGCCCGCTGGTTGTTGTGGATACGAACCTATAGGCTGCCTCTGAGTGCAACTCAGGTAACCATTTGTGGGTAATACCCACACCAACACCGATGGCATCCAAAGTCTCGCGGGTTGATGTCTCATCCCCTGTTGCGTAAACAGTGTTAACCTCTTTCTCCAACTCCCCTAGATCTGCCATGTAGCTGCCTATACCCTGGCCATAGACTCCTTGAAGCTTGAACGAACTCTTCTCAGGAATCAGCTGCAGCGCTGTGCTGATGCTAACGCCGTAAGCAGGTATGTAAACATCTGCCTTGGTGTTTTTGTTGTGGTACTCCAGAACTCTGAACAACCCACCTACTTGTACGTGCCAAGATTCTTTTTGCTCATATCTCACATTGGCACTCACAGCAGGCACATTTTTATGGGGTTGTAAGCCTTTCTTATCTCTGTCTGCTTTCTCAGCCTTCGGGTATATCACTAAATCAGGCGCTTCCTCAATAGCCAACGCATAGTTAAATGATGCGCTTGGCTGGTATCGCCATCGTACTTGTACGAATCGACCGTTCACCAGGCCGCAAGCATCTGGATCGCAGAAGTTACTCGTAGCCTTCCCTACTCTTAACCCTTTAAAGTCTGCATATACACTTCCGAGTGCTACGTTCTCTCGCAGGTTGGTTTGTACCACCAGTTTCACACTTTCCTTGCCTGGAAGGGGTAACTCTTTTTCTACATTCAATGTGGCACTGGTAATATCGAAAATAGACCGCTTTCTGTTGTTGACGTCACTCTGCATGGGTATGGTGGCAGGTCCAAAGCCGGGCGCTGCATAGTAGTTTCTGATGTCGTAAGCCCCGCGTGCTTCAAATGAGACCCCGACTTTGAGCGTGCTGCTGGGCCCGTCTTCGGATATGAATGCACGATCCTCCTGTGCAGTGGCCACTGAGGCACTACTACCTACTAGTAGCCCTGCTAGCCACATCAACTTTTGTAGTTTTTTCATGTTAATCGGTTTTTAAGGGTTTAAGGGTTATAAAACCACACTTTATGCATTAAACTCGGAAAAGTCAACAAGAAACGCACCTCGCTCCACAGGTGAGCCGCAATAAGCTTACATGAAACTTAGCCAAGGCGAAGCCGCCGTAGCGGCCAAAGGTTTGAGACCTTTACATGAGAAATCTACCAATTAAGGTGTATTCCAACAGCTTGATGCTGTTGCTCACTGCTTCATGGACATGTGTCATTCCCTCCAATTCTCCCTGAAAAAGGAAATAACACAATATGACTGCAAGGAAATCCCCCTGGTTAGCTGCGAAAATATTCACTTGGGAGATCCTATGCCATACAAAGGACTCAGTTCTTGCGGCACTGATGCCCAAGTTTGACCAAAATAAAATAAAAATATAAATTTGCAGATACTCGTGTGTGCCGCCACATTGATGATGTCATAAGTAAAGTCTGAGCGTGCGTGCTGTCTTGGTGTTGTGTGGTTTAGGGGGAGGTGCCAGAGTGGTTAAATGGGGCGGACTGTAAATCCGCTGCTTCGCGGCTACGCAGGTTCGAATCCTGCCCTCCCCACATGTTCATGCAACACTGGCTTCTTATGATCATGGTGGTGTCGTGCATTAAAAGACGGGGTTGCGGTCTTGGCTGTGAGGTGAGGTTGGTTAGGTAAAATAAAGGCCAAAGCGTAAATTGCGCGGGATGTTGGTCAATAAGATTTGACCACTGATCAGCGTCCTGATGACCAGCGGAAGTAGCTCAATTGGTAGAGCGACAGCCTTCCAAGCTGTAGGTCGCGAGTTCGACTCTCGTCTTCCGCTCTTTACTCTTTACAAAAGGCCGATGTAGCTCAGCGGTAGAGTACTTCCTTGGTAAGGAAGGGGTCACGGGTTCAAATCCCGTCATTGGCTCAGCGAGCGGTTTGTTGGGTTGATTGGGTAGGTCCGGGTAAAAGCAAAGCTTGCTTTCCTCACGTGCTACGTTGTGCCACTTTAGTACTATATTCGTTCCATCAAAAAGCAAAAAAAATTAGACATGGCAAAAGAAAATTTTAATCGCTCAAAACCCCACGTAAACATCGGTACGATTGGCCACGTTGACCACGGTAAAACGACCCTGACGGCTGCTATTTCTTCTGTTTTGTCCAGTAAAGGGTTGGCCGAGAAGAGAGATTTCGGCTCAATTGATAATGCGCCCGAGGAGAAGGAGAGAGGCATTACCATCAACACCTCTCATATAGAATACCAGACAGAGAAGCGGCACTATGCCCACGTGGACTGCCCTGGTCATGCGGACTACGTTAAGAATATGGTCACTGGAGCGGCACAAATGGATGGCGCTATTTTGGTGGTAGCTGCTACAGATGGCCCCATGCCTCAAACTAGGGAGCACATCTTGTTAGCCTCTCAGGTGGGTGTACCCAGACTTGTCGTGTTTCTTAACAAGGTGGATGCTGTTGACGACCCTGAACTGATAGAGCTGGTAGAGATGGAGGTGCGTGAACTGTTGAGTGCGTATAAGTTTGATGGTGATAATGCCCCAATCATTCAAGGGTCTGCACTGGGAGCCCTCAATGGCGAAGACAAGTGGGTAAAAACGGTAGAAGAGTTGATGAATGCGGTAGATGAGTACATACCTGTGCCAGAGAGATTGATCGATCGGGACTTTTTGATGCCCGTAGAGGATGTATTTTCTATCACAGGTCGTGGTACTGTAGCTACTGGTAGGATTGAAAGGGGTGTTATTAACACAGGAAATCCGGTAGAAATCATCGGTATGGGAGCGGAGGATTTGACGTCCACAGTGACTGGAGTGGAGATGTTTAGAAAGATCCTGGACAGAGGGGAAGCAGGTGACAATGTTGGTATATTGCTAAGGGGAATTGATAAGCAGGATATTTGTCGGGGCATGATCATTTGTAAGCCAGGCTCTGTGACACCTCACCACAAATTTAAGGCGGAGGTATATGTCCTTTCCAAGAGCGAGGGGGGGCGACACACCCCGTTCTTCAACAAGTATAGACCCCAGTTCTATTTCAGAACCACTGACGTAACAGGAGAGGTGAAACTCCCTAAAGGCATTGAAATGGTGATGCCTGGTGATAACGTCACATTCGAAGTGGAGCTCATTAACGCAATAGCCATGGAAAAAGGCTTGCGTTTTGCTATCCGTGAAGGAGGTAGAACGGTCGGTGCGGGTCAGGTAACTGAGATCATTGAGTAGCCGCAATCACTACGTTGTGTTGCAAGCACATTACTCTTTCGGGGGATGTGCTTGTTTATGACAGCCGGTTTACGTAGACTTGCACACCATTTGAGGTAGCTACACGGGTGTAGCTCAATTGGTAGAGTAGTGGTCTCCAAAACCATTGGCTGGGAGTTCGAGTCTCTCCACCCGTGCGAAATAACACTATGTCGAAAGTAA
The DNA here is from genome assembly GCA_964455155.1 of uncultured Cytophagales bacterium. Taxonomy (GTDB): domain Bacteria; phylum Bacteroidota; class Bacteroidia; order Cytophagales; family Amoebophilaceae; genus UBA8403. The sequence goes on from CAYVYH010000012.1 coordinate 16,916, forward strand.
AGGCGTTTGTTCTTGGGTCCATAGACGAAATAAGGCATAAGGTTGTTTGGCCCGCCTACGACGAGCTCCAACGTAGTTCAATGCTGGTTTTGGCCGCCTCTTTTACTTTTGCCGTTGTGATCGGTTGCATAGACTTGATCTTTAGAAATGCTGTCTCCTGGTTTTACAATGCTTTTTAGGGCTGAAACAGAGAAAAATTATTGCGTTTACGATGGGTGAGCCAAAGTGGTACGTGCTCAAGGTGGTTAGTGGGCTAGAGAAGAAATTCAAGTCTTTTTTAGAGGCAGAGTTGGCAAGGCAAAAGCTAGAAGGCTGCGTAAAGCAGATACTCATTCCTGTCGAGAGAGTGTATGAGATGCATGCAGGCAAGAGGAAGCTTAAAGAGCGCAACTTTTTTCCAGGTTATGTTTTCATATGTGCCGACTTGTCGGACGGGAGAGTGAACCATGTTGTGAAAAATATTCCCGGGGCGTTGGGGTTCCTGAGTACAAGGGGGTGGGGTGTTTCTAAGGCGCCCGTTCCACTTAGGCAGGCCGAGGTCAATAGGATATTGGGTAGAGCGGGCGAGGCTGAGGATGGTGAGCTCTTCTTAGAGTCTCCATTTATGGTCGGGGAAATGGTGAAGGTGATTGATGGGCCTTTTAGTGGATTTTCGGGCAGTATCCAGGAAATATTTGAAGAGCGCAAGAAGCTCAATATCACAGTAAAGATCTTCGAAAGAAATACACCCGTTGAGCTTAGTTACATACAGGTAGAGAAGCATGCGTAGCATTGAGTGCGCGCTAGGTTAATCAAAAAATATGGCGAAAGAAGTTGCAACTTACATCAAATTACAGGTGCAAGGGGGGGTAGCCAGCCCTTCTGGAACGGTGGGCCCCGCTCTTGGTAGTAAGGGCGTCAACATCATGGACTTCTGTAAGCAGTTCAACGCCAGAACCCAGGATAAGCAGGGAGAGCTGTTGCCCGTTCTTATCACGGTCTACAAGGACAAGTCGTTCGATTTTATAGTCAAGACTCCTCCAGCTCCCGCATTGCTTATGAAAAGGGCCCAAATCAAGAAAGGTTCTCCGGAATCTAACCGTAAGAAGGTGGGTAGTGTGACATGGGCTGATGTGGAAGCTATTGCTACATTGAAGATGCCAGACTTGAATGCATTTTCGTTGCCTGCTGCTATGAAAATGATCGCCGGAACTGCGAGGAGCATAGGATTGACTATCAGCGGTGAATCGCCTCAGACTAACTAAGAATAATCAATGGCCAGGCTAACCAAAAAGCAAAGAGAAGTTGCTAAGAAGTACGACCTCAAGAAAATTTATCCTTTAGACAATGCGGTACGGCTTGTCGGAGAGATTACCCACACAAAGTTCGATGCTTCCGTAGATATAGCGGTTCGTTTGGGGGTAGACCCTAGAAAATCGGATCAAATGGTGAGAGGCATGGTCGTGCTTCCCCATGGTACCGGTAAAGAGATTAGTGTGTTGGTTTTGTGTACCCCCGATAAAGAACAGGAAGCACGAGAGGCAGGCGCCGATCATGTAGGGCTGGACGAATATTTGAAGAAGATTGAGCAGGGTTGGACTCAAGTAGACACTATCATTACCATGCCTGCGGTGATGGCAAAAGTGGGGAAGTTGGGAAAAATATTAGGACCTAGGGGGCTGATGCCTAATCCCAAGACGGGTACCGTAACCATGGATGTGGGCAAGGCTGTGCAGGATGTCAAGAAAGGAAAGATTGATTTCAAGGTGGACAAGTACGGCATTATACATACAAGCATCGGTAGGGCCTCTTTCTCCAGCGAGTACCTCAAGGTCAACTTGCTCGAACTCTTGGGAGGTATTGTGAAGTTGAAACCTACCTCTTCCAAGGGCGATTACATTAAAAGTATTAGCCTTTCTAGCACCATGAGCCAGAGCATCTTTATCGATAAACATAGCATCCCTGGACTGTAGGAACATGACAAGGAAAGAAAAAGGCAGAATTTTAGAGGCCCTTGTCGCAAGGCTTGCTTCGACAGATTACTTTTATGTCGTCAATGCAGAAGGCCTTAATGCGGAGGAGATTGGTGACTTCAGAAGAAAATGCTTTCAGGCAGGCGTAGTATATCAGGTAGTGAAAAATACGCTGATCAGCAAAGCATTCGAAAAGCTGGGGAGCGAGGTGGATTATTCGGCATTCCGTCATTCGGTCTTAAAAGGATCTTCCGGCATTCTATTTGCCAAGGATACTGGCAGTATCCCTGCAAAAATCATCAAAGAGTTTAGGAATCGGCGTAAGCTGGAGGTTCCGCTCCTCAAAGGTGCGTTTATTGACAAGGAATTGTTTGTTGGAGAAGCGTATTTAGATGACTTAAGTCAGCTTAAGTCGAGGGCGGAGCTTCTTGGTGAACTGATTGGGTTGTTGAAGTCACCTATCACACGCGTCATGGCCTCTATTCATTCTAGTACGCACCAGCTAGCGAGTCTGGTGCAAGCTTTGGCAGAAAAAGCAGAAAAAAAGGCTTAATCTTATTACCTATTCTATTTATTAATTAAAATTTCAATAAAGATGGCAGATTTAAAGGCAGTAGCAGAGCAGCTTGTTAGTCTCAATGTTAAGGAAGTCAACGAGTTGGCGACCATATTAAAAGAGCAGTACGGTATTGAACCCGCAGCGTTTTCTGCTCCTGTTGTGGTAGCCGGTGGAGCAGGTGACAGCAGTACAGAAGCTGTTGAAGAAAAAAGCAGCTTCGACGTAATTCTAAAATCGGCAGGTGCCTCTAAGCTTACTGTCGTCAAGCTTGTTAAGGAAATGACCGGGTTAGGTCTGAAAGAAGCAAAAGATCTCGTAGACGGGGCACCTAAGCCTATTAAGGAGGGAGCACCCAAAGACGAAGCGGAGTCTATTAAGCTCAAACTTGAAGAGGCTGGTGCTGAAGTAGAGATCAAGTAGTTGCTAGAGACCTAGCAATTAAACATGCTTTCTGCGTTTTGTGGGCAAGGTTTCTTGGTTGCCGTCCGAATCTACGCCCTATAAGGCGTGCTTAGTGACGGTATGAGGTCTTCATACAGATCCTATTGAGATTACTGACTCCATACGTGGAAAGTGTGTCCGTCTTCCTACACCTAGAATTTTAATCCGTAGTGTTTTGGCAGAGAAAAAAAAAACTATTAGCAAAAGAGTCAACTTTGCTGCTCTCAAGTCTGTTACAGATTATCCTGACTTTCTTGAGCTTCAGCTGAAATCATTCAAAGATTTCTTTCAGCTGGATAATCCCCCCGAGAAGCGTTCAAAAGAAGGCCTTTACAAGGTTTTCATGGAAAATTTTCCCATAGAGGATTCCAAAGGGAACTTTGTATTGGAGCTTGTCGATTACATTTTGGATACCCCTAAGTACACTCCAGAGGAATGCATTGGCAGAGGTGTGACCTATGCGGTGCCCCTGAAAGCTAAGCTGAGGCTTCGACAAAATAGTGAAGAAAACGAAGACTTTGAAACCATCGAGCAGGAGGTATTCCTAGGTAATATACCTTATATGACCCCGCAAGGTTCTTTCATCATCAATGGGGCTGAGCGTGTAGTTGTTTTTCAAATACATAAATCGCCAGGCGTATTTTTTGCCCAAAGTACCCATGCCAGTGGTGCCAAGCTCTATTCCGCTAAGATTATTCCCTTCAAAGGAGCATGGATCGAATTTGCTACGGATGTTAACAGCGTCATGTACGCTTATATCGACCGCAAGAAAAAATTTCCAATCACGACTCTTTTAAGGGCGATTGGTTACGGTACTGACAAGGAAATTTTAGAAACTTTTGGGTTATCGGAAGAAATCAAACCCACGAAAGCAATATTAAATCGTCATCTTGGCAGGAGGTTAGCAGCCCGTGTACTCAGAACATGGGCGGAAGACTTTGTAGATGAAGATACTGGTGAGTTGATCTCTGTAGATCGCAGTGAGGTGTTGCTAGAGCGTGATGCTGTCCTGACCGATGAGGCTATTCATATCATCTTGGAGTCGGGTGCTGAATCTGTACTACTTCATAGGGTTGATAGCAGCATAGCAGACTACAACATTATCCATAACACTTTACACAAAGATAACGCCAACTCTGAGCGAGAAGCCGTTGAGCAGATTTATCGCCAGTTACGGAACGCAGAGCCACCCGACGAGCAGACTGCACGCGAGACAGTACAGAGCTTGTTTTTTAGTAACAAGCGCTATGATCTGGGCGAAGTAGGGCGCTATAGGATTAACAAGAAGCTTGGTATTGATGTCCCTTCCGACGTCAGTGTGCTGACCAAAGACGATATCATACAGATAGTAAAATATTTAATCGGGCTTGTCAACTCCAAGACAGTCGTAGATGATGTAGATCACCTGAGCAACAGAAGGGTACGAACAGTAGGAGAGCAGCTTTATACGCAGTTTGGGGTGGGCCTAGCCAGGATGGCCAGAACTATCCGGGAAAGGATGAATGTGCGGGACAGTGAAGATTTCAAGCCTGCGGATTTGATTAATGCGAGAACGCTGTCTGCAGTCATCAACTCTTTCTTCGGTACCAATCCGCTTTCACAATTCATGGACCAAGTGAATCCGTTGTCGGAGGTGACACATAAGCGAAGAATTTCCTCATTGGGTCCCGGTGGGCTATCAAAAGATAGGGCAGGATTTGAGGCGAGAGACATACACTATACGTATGCAGGGCGTCTCTGTGCAATCGAGACTCCTGAAGGTCCTAACATTGGCCTGATATCCTACCTGTGCATGCATGCTAGGATCAATGCGATGAGCTTCATTGAGACTCCTTACAGGAGAGTTCTCCATGGCGTAGCGGAGCTAGATGGGAAGCCTCATTACCTCACTGCTGAGGAAGAAGACCTGCACAACATCGCGCAAGCCAACGTAAGGATCGATAAAGATGGCAGGCTTCTAGACGACAAGGTCAAGGTACGATTTGTTGGCGATTTCCCTCTTGTTAGCCCTGAACAGGTTTCTTATATGGATGTAGCGCCCGATCAGATCGTTTCTGTAGCAGCGGCGCTGATTCCCTTCTTAGAACATAATGATGCAAGCCGAGCCTTGATGGGCTCAAACATGCAGCGGCAAGCTGTACCGCTTGTACAGCCTGAAGCCCCCATCGTCGGCACAGGTATTGAAGAGCGTGTTGCTAGAGACTTCAAGGGGTTAGTATGTGCCGAGAAGGATGGTGTAGTGGTTTATGTAGATGCCGAAAAGATTGTCGTGAAGTATGAGCTCTCAAAAGAAGAAGAGCTCGTTGCGTTCGATGACACGCTGCAAACCTATCCATTGACTAAGTTTCGAGGTACTAATCAGGGTACCTGTATCAACCTCAGACCTGTGGTACACAGAGGTGAGAAGGTAAAGGCAGGAAAGGTATTGTGTGAAGGCTACGCTATCAAAGATGACGAACTAGCCTTAGGGAGAAACCTGAGAGTGGCTTATATGTCTTGGAAGGGCTACAACTACGAGGACGCTATTGTCATCTCAGAGCGTGTTGTGCAAGAAGATATATTCACTTCGATACACATAGAGGAGTTTTCTCTAGCGGTGCGAGATACGAAATTGGGAGAAGAGGAACTCACCTCTGAGATACCTAATGTGAGTGAAGAAACCGTTAGCCACCTTGATGAGAACGGCATCGTTAAAGTGGGTACCGAGATAAGAGAAGGTGATATCCTTATTGGAAAAATTACTCCCAAGGGAGAGTCTGACCCCACACCTGAAGAGAAATTACTGAGAGCTATTTTTGGTGACAAGGCAGGCGATGTGAAGGATGCCTCTCTAAAGGCGCCTCCTTCGATGCATGGGGTTGTCGTAGATACCAAGCTTTTTACTAGACCTAGTAGGGACAAGAAAGCCAGGGCTAGAGTCAAAAAGGAGCTCGAGGTACTGAAAAAGCTGCATGCTAAGAACTTACTGCAATTGCGGGCTACGGCCATCAAAAAACTCGCTACGCTGCTCGAGGGAGAGGTGTCCCAGGGCGTTTACCACAAGTTTGGAGAAGAACTTGTGAGTAAAGGGAAAAAATTTACAGTTGCTCTGATTGCGGAGAATCTGTTTCCGGAGAAGAATATATACCGTGATGAGGCAAATTATAGCGTTCCCGAGGAAACGAACCTAATTGGGGATGTGCTTCTAGATCGATGGACTACTGATACAGCAAAGAATAACCTGCTGTGCCAGCTTGTAGAGAATTATAGCAAGAAGCGTAACAAGATTATCAGCAATTTCAGAAGAGAAAGATTTGCCTTAGAGGTAGGCGATGACCTTCCAACTGGCATTCTCAAGCTGGCCAAAGTGTACGTTGCCAAGAAGCGCAAGCTAAAAGTAGGCGATAAAATGGCAGGTAGACATGGCAACAAGGGAGTCGTCTCAAAGATTGTTCGCCAAGAGGATATGCCCTTTTTGGCTGACGGTACACCTGTCGACATCGTCTTGAGCCCCCTTGGATTGCCGTCTCGTATGAACTTGGGGCAAATTTATGAAGCTGTGTTGGGATGGGCGGGTCAAAAGTTGGGGAAGAAATACGCTACGCCAATTTTTGATGGAGCTTCTATGGAAGACATAGCACGCGAGCTAGAAGAGGCTGGCCTACCTAATTGGGGTAAAGCAGAGCTCTACGATGGTTTGACAGGCAGGAAGTTTGACCAAAAGATAACGACAGGTGTTATTTATATGCTCAAGCTAGGGCACCTAGTAGATGAAAAGATGCATGCACGTTCTACAGGACCTTACTCTCTGATTACACAACAGCCGCTGGGCGGGAAGGCACAATTTGGTGGACAGCGTTTCGGTGAGATGGAGGTATGGGCACTAGAAGCTTTTGGAGCTGCTCATCTCTTACAAGAAATGCTGACTATCAAGTCAGACGACGTGGTTGGTCGTTCCAAAGCTTATGAGATGATTGTCAAGGGGGGCAATATTCCTCAACCCAATTTACCAGAGTCGTTCAATGTGTTGGTACATGAGCTAAGGGGGTTGGGCTTAGAAATCACCCTTAAATGATGCCAATTCCCCGGCACCGTGGGTGTTAAACTTAGTACGATAAGTCAAATCAGCAGATATGAAATTTAGAAGAGATAAGAGGACCCAGGGTGATTTCTCGGAGGTGATCATCAGCTTAGCCTCTCCAGATGTCATGTTGGAACGCTCTTGTGGAGAAGTTACCCAACCCGAAACAGTTAACTACAGGACTCACAAGCCAGAGATGAGGGGGCTGTTTTGTGAACGAATATTTGGGCCTGTAAAAGATTGGGAGTGCCATTGTGGGAAATACAAGAGGATTAGATACAAGGGTATCATCTGTGATCGATGTGGTGTTGAGGTAACCGAAAAGAAGGTGCGGCGCGTCAGAATGGGACATATTGATCTGGTAGTGCCTGTGGCACATATTTGGTACTTCAGATCGCTCCCTAATAAGATGGGATACTTGCTTGGCTTGCCCGCCAAAAAGCTAGATCAAATTATTTACTATGAAAGATATGTAGTCATTCAGCCGGGGATAAAAGCAGGGGATAATATCAACTACATGGATTTCCTCACTGAAGAGGAGTATCTAGATATCCTGGATCAGCTTCCTCGTGACAACCAGCTTTTGGATGATAACGATCCTAATAAATTCATCGCTAAGATGGGTGCTGAAGCTATTCAGATGCTTCTATCTAGGATTGAGCTTGATGAGTTGTCGTTTCAGTTAAGAGACCAAGCATCGAATGATACTTCTCAGCAGCGCCGAGCAGATGCACTCAAACGCTTGAAAATTGTAGAGGCATTTAGAGAGGCGAGAAGCAGAGTAGAAAATAAGCCGGAATGGATGGTCATGCGTATCATTCCAGTAATACCTGCTGAACTGAGGCCTCTTGTCCCCCTAGAAGGAGGTAGGTTTGCCACGTCCGATCTCAATGATCTTTATAGAAGGGTAATCATCAGGAACAACCGTCTTAAGAGGTTGATTGGTATTAAGGCGCCGGAGGTCATTCTGAGAAATGAAAAGAGAATGCTCCAGGAAGCTGTAGACTCTCTATTTGACAATTCTAGGAAGGTCAATGCTGTGGCATCTGAAGGAGCTCGACCGCTCAAGTCTTTGAGTGATGTGCTCAAAGGGAAACAGGGGCGATTCCGTCAAAATCTTTTAGGGAAGCGTGTAGACTACTCAGGTAGGTCTGTGGTAGTAGTAGGGCCTGAGCTTAAGCTTTACGAGTGTGGTCTTCCCAAAGATATGGCTGCAGAGTTGTTCAAGCCTTTTATTATTCGCAAGCTCCTCGAGCGCGGGCTTGTTAAGACCGTTAAATCTGCCAAGAAGATTGTCGAAAAGAAGACACCGGTTGTCTGGGATATTCTAGAAAATATCCTGAAGGGGCATCCCGTGCTGCTCAATAGGGCTCCTACGTTACATAGACTGGGTATCCAGGCTTTCCAACCTAGGTTAATCGAAGGTAAGGCTATTCAGCTGCATCCCCTGGTCTGTACTGCGTTTAATGCAGACTTTGATGGCGATACCATGTCTGTGCATGTGCCTCTAAGCCAAGAAGCTATCACAGAAGCATCCCTGTTAATGTTATCGGCACATAATATTCTCAATCCCGCCAACGGAGCTCCTATTACTGTACCTTCTAAGGATATAGTACTGGGCCTATATTACCTCACGAAAGGTAGAAAAAGCACAGCTGAGTACCCTATTAAGGGAGAAGGAATGGTTTTTTATGCTCCTGAGGAAGTCATCATGGCCTTGGATAGCGGTAGCTTATCCCAGCATGCTCACATCAAAGTCAAGGTAAAAGTTAAAAATACAGCGGGTCTGCTGGTAGAATCAATAATCGACACGGTCGCTGGCAGGGTTGTTTTTAATCAGTATGTACCAGAAGAAATTGGCTTCATCAATGAAATGCTTACTAGCAAAAAGATGCAGGCCATTACTGACCAGGTATACAAACAAGTAGGCACAGTACGTACCGTACAATTTCTCGATGAGGTCAAGGAGTTAGGCTTCCAGTCTGCCTATATAGGGGGGATGTCTATGGCACTGGATGATATAAAAGTACCTCAAGAAAAGAATCAGCTCATTGGATTGGCCAAGGACGAGGTAGACGTCGTTTGGAATAATTACTTGATGGGGCTGATTACCGATAGGGAGCGCTATAACCAGGTTATTGATACGTGGACGCGTGTCAACACGCAGATCACCAACCTGCTCATGGAGCAGCTGGAAAAGGATCAGCAGGGATTCAATTCTGTCTATATGATGATGCACTCAGGAGCCAGAGGATCCAGAGAGCAAGTACGCCAGCTGGGAGGAATGCGAGGCTTGATGGCCAAGCCACAAAAAAGCTTTCAAGGTGCTGTGGGCGGTATCATCGAGAACCCTATCCTCTCCAATTTCAAGGAAGGATTGGATGTTATCGAGTACTTCATCTCTACCCATGGAGCACGAAAGGGACTAGCTGACACAGCACTTAAGACAGCTGATGCAGGTTACTTGACGAGGAGGCTAGTTGACGTGGCTCAAGATATCATCACTACCGAAGAAGACTGTGGCACGCTGAGAGGCCTTGTAGTCTCGGCACTGAAAGACAATGATGAAGTCATTGAACCCATTTCTGAAAAGATACTGGGAAGAATAGCTGCCCACGATGTATACCACCCTATTACAAAGCAACTACTCATTTCTGCTGGTGAAGAAATTGTGGAGGAACTCGCTAAAAAAGCCGATGAAGCAGGCGTAGATCAGGTAGAAATTAGGTCGGTGTTGACTTGTGAAGCCGAGCGAGGAGTATGTATCAAATGTTATGGAAGAAACCTTGCTACAGGTAGGATGGTGCAAATAGGAGAAGCAGTGGGTGTCATTGCTGCCCAATCTATTGGTGAGCCGGGTACACAATTAACATTAAGGACGTTCCATGTAGGAGGTACGGCTTCTAACATTGCTGTGGCCTCAAAAATTCAGGCTAAGTATGACGGCCTGGTTACGTTCGAGGACATGAATGCCGTAGAGACCACTAATGATGCGGGGCAAAAGTTGGAAGTGGTTATGAGTAGATCCTGCGAGGTACACATCCTAGACCCTAAGTCAAAGAAAGTATTGACGACTAGTCCCGTCCCTTATGGAGCCTACCTAAAAGTGAGAGAGGGCGAGCAAGTCACAAAAGACCAGGAACTGTGCTACTGGGATCCGTACAATGCTGTTATTCTTTCTAAATCTGCCGGGACGGTTGTGTTTGAGGCGATAGAAGAGGACATTACATACAAAGAGGAGTACGACGAACAAACAGGTTACAAGCAAAGAGTCATCATTGATACCAGGGATAAGACCAAGAACCCCACGTTGATTGTAGAGGATGAAAGTGGAATAACCACGCATTATAGCCTTCCTGTGAAAGTTCGGCTGGTGGTGAAAGACGGAGAGAAAGTCTGTGCAGGGCAAATTCTAGGAAAAATTCCTAGAATGATGGGGAAATCTAGAGACATTACAGGAGGACTTCCTAGGGTTACTGAGCTTTTTGAGGCTAGGAATCCATCTAACACGGCCGTTGTCAGCGAAATCCATGGGGTTGTTACATACGGTGGCATAAAACGCGGCAATCGAGAGGTCGTAGTTGAATCAAAAAGGGGCATTAAAAAGAAATACCTCGTACCTCTATCAAAGCATATTCTCGTACAAGACAATGATTATGTCAAGGCGGGTGATCCTCTATCCGATGGTATTATCGCACCAGCTGACATTTTGGCAATTAAGGGGCCTATTGCCGTGCAGAGGCACCTTGTCAATGAACTTCAAGACGTCTACCGTTTACAGGGGGTGAAGATCAATGACAAACATGTTGAAGTCATTGTCAAGCAGATGATGAAGAAGCTTGAAGTGATAGAATCAGGAGATACGACCTTTATGCCGGGTCAGATCGTTGATAAATTCCTTTTTAGAGAAGAGAATGATAAGATACTGACTCAAAAAGTAGTTACTGAGGCAGGTGATTCTTCGGTGCTGAAAGTCGGTCAGATTGTTAGTACGAGCGTGCTAGCACAAGAAATCGCTGTGTTAAAAGAAAAAGGCTTAAAGACAGTTCAGGTAAGAGATGCTAAGCCAGCAGTTGCTCAACCCAAACTATTAGGTATCACCCAAGCCTCGTTGGGTACAGAGAGCTTTATATCAGCGGCTTCCTTTCAGGAGACCACCAAGGTACTGAGTGAGGCAGCCATTAGGGGGAAATGTGATACCCTAAGAGGGTTGAAAGAGAACGTGATTCTGGGACAATTAATCCCTGCTGGAACGGGTCTTAGGAAGTATAGCAGACTAGCCATTGACCCTAAGGAAGCGCACGAACAAGTGGAATCTCTTCGAGACGATATGGCCCAGGGGCAAGCTGTACGCTAGCATGGTATGTTTAGAGGAGTGTTCGGGCCCTGGTGCTCACATAGCAGTGGGGCGGCTCTTTGAGTGAACTGGGCTGGTTGGCGCGGTGTGCACGTGAGATAGACCCAATAGGGAACCACGTACTTTTTCTTGGC
>CAYVYH010000013.1:0-26478 GCA_964455155.1 uncultured Cytophagales bacterium
CAGGTAATTTTTTGGCTGTTATGTTTGGGGCCCTTTTCTCGCTAATCCCGAGTAACCCATTACGCTTCGCTCCAAACTATGCTCCCTCCTGTGAGGTGTTCTTAAGACGCGATTACTTGAGTTGCCTTAACTGACTCAAAGGTTACCTATCGTTCAATCGTCATGCACCACACGCTTTCAAGAATAAATCAAAATGAGCCTTGAGGATGCTATTCAACTACCTCAAACACCTTTTGGCTTGATTGCAAGCATGCCCTATCCCATGCATAGGCTTCTTTACTGAGAGCACGAGTCAACGGACAACTAGGGGTACCGTGGCCTCAGTCTAGCTTTAAAACGGTTAAAAACGCCTCTTGTGGTATCTCCACTGCCCCCACCTGCCGCATGCGCTTTTTGCCTTTTTTCTGCTTTTCTAGCAACTTTCTCTTTCTGGAGATATCGCCCCCGTAGCATTTTGCAATGACATTCTTGCGGAGTGCCTTCACTGTTTCTCGGGCAACGACCTTAGACCCAATGGCTGCCTGAATAGCAACCTCAAACATCTGACGCGGGAGGAGCTCTTTGAGTTTTTTGCAAAGCTTCTTTCCCCAATCGTGCGCCTTCGTACGATGCACAATCACTGAGAGTGCGTCTACCTTTTCACCGTTGAGCACAATATCCAGTTTCACCAAATGAGAAGACACAAAACCAGTGAGTTCATAGTCTAGTGATGCGTAGCCTTTGGAGATACTCTTGAGCTTATCGAAGAAATCAAACACGATCTCTGCCAACGGCAACGCAAAAGAAAGCTCTACACGATCTGCGGTAAGGTACACCTGATTTTTAAGCGTACCTCTCTTGTCCATGCACAACTTGATGATGCTCCCGATAAACTCTGGTTTGGTGATAATCTGAGCACTGACAAAGGGCTCCCTGATCTGATCAATTATGCCGGGATCGGGCATTTCGGCAGGCGCATTCACCACTATGAGATGTTCTTTTTTGTCAACTACATGGAACTGCACGGACGGGACCGTGGTAATCACCATCATACCAAATTCCCTCTCTAATCGCTCCTGTACGATCTCCATATGCAGCATGCCCAAAAAACCACATCGAAACCCAAACCCTAAAGCAGCAGATGTCTCGGGGCTCCATACCAAAGCAGCATCGTTAAGCTGTAGTTTTTCCATCGATGTCCGAAGTTCTTCGTATTGGACCGTCTCTACAGGATAAATGCCTGCAAAAACCATGGGCTTGACGTCTGAAAAGCCTTTGACAGCTGTACTACAGGGTTGATGCACATGGGTGATGGTATCTCCTACCTTGACGTCTCGGGCATCTTTGATGCCCGAGACGAGATAGCCTACATGGCCTGTGCTAAGCGATGGCTGGGGGATTTGGTGAAGTCCAAGAATACCCACCTCATCTACCTCATAGACTTTCCCTGTGCTCATAAACTTCACTTGGTCTCCCTTGCTTATCGCGCCGTTGAAGATCTTGAAGTAGACTTCTATGCCCCGGAAAGCGTTGTACACAGAATCAAAAATCATGGCTTGCAAAGGTGCATTGGGGTTACCACTGGGTGCAGGAATACGAGCTACAATAGCCTCCAAAATAGATTCGATCCCTATTCCTTCCTTGGCACTGGCAGCGATGATGCCCTCACGCTCACAACCCAACAAGTCTATGATCTGATCTTTGACTTCCTCGGGCATGGCGCCCGGTAGGTCTATCTTATTGAGCACGGGAATGATTTCTAGTCCGTGTTCCAACGCCAGGTAAAGATTCGAGATGGTCTGTGCCTCGATGCCCTGTGCAGCATCTACTACGAGGAGAGCTCCCTCACATGCGGCAATGGCACGAGACACTTCGTACGAAAAGTCTACATGTCCCGGAGTATCGATCAAGTTGAGGGTGTACTGATGGCCTACTAGGGTGTAGTGCATCTGGATGGCATGGCTCTTGATTGTGATACCACGCTCACGTTCCAGATCCATGTCATCTAACAGCTGTGCCTGCTGATCTCTGCCAGATACAGTTTGTGTCACCTCAAGCAATCTATCTGCCAGCGTGCTCTTGCCGTGGTCGATGTGGGCAATGATGCAGAAATTACGGATATTTTTCATGGCGGTAAGGCAAGCGCAAATGGGTACAAATTAAGGATATTTTTCGCGGGTAACTAGCATTTGCCAGACTCCCGTGGACCGTGCATGTAACCGCCCTAATACAGCTCCCAGTGCTCCCGGGCGAGAAAAATCCGAGAGCACGCTCCTGCAGAAAGTTTTTATGCCTTTTTGCCGTATATATCACTATATTCGCCCTGTTGTATAATATATGCCAGCAAATGAACAAACTTATTAAAGTAGTTGAGGCCGAATCTAGTGTGCAGAGACAAGCTTTGCCCGATTTCAAAGCGGGAGACGACATCAATGTGCATGTAAAGATCAAAGAAGGCACTAAGGAAAGAATTCAGCAATTCCAAGGCACGGTCATCCAACGTAAAAACGTGAATACCAACGGAGAAACCTTCACCGTCAGAAAGGTGTCAAGTGGCGTTGGGGTTGAGCGCATCTTTCCGCTGCTTTCCCCCAACATCGACAAGATAGAAGTAGTACGCCGGGGTGTGGTGAGGAGGGCACGCCTTTATTATCTGCGCGGCAAGCAGGGCAGGGCAGCCAAGGTGAAAGAAAAACGCATGTAGTTTTTTTCAGAGTTGTCTCATGCAATGGGCAAGCAGCCGTTTCCGTAGGGGTCATTGCCGCTTTGCATACCGCACCACAGCATATGCCGAGAACACGTGTACTTACCTTTTTACAAATATCAGGGCACTGGCAATGACTTTATCATCATTGACGACAGGTCGGGTGTGCTGGGCGCCTACACTACCAAGTTGGTCCAACAACTGTGTGACCGCCGCTTGGGGATAGGAGCTGATGGGTTCATTGTGATCAGAGCACATCTTGGATACGACTTTGAGATGATCTACCATAACGCAGACGGCAGCCAAAGCCTGTGTGGCAATGGCTGTCGGTGCGCGGTCCATCTTGCCCAACAGCTGGCAATCGTTGGCCAGGAGGCGCATTTTCTGACTACCGATGGGCCTCATCGCGCTTATATCAGAGACGGTTTGATTCACTTGATGTTGAAAGATGTAACTGAGATAAAAACTTTTCAGAATGGATACTTGCTCCACACTGGGTCTCCTCACTACGTACAGCAGGTAACTGACTGGGAGAATTTCAACGTTTGTGATGAGGGTAACAAAGTGCGGAACGCTCCGCCCTTTCGCAAGGAAGGCATCAATGTGAACTTCGTCCAACTGGAAAAGGACAACCAGCTCTTCGTAAGAACTTACGAGCGAGGCGTAGAAGACGAGACGCTGTCCTGCGGGACGGGTGTAACTGCTGCTGCACTTATAGCTGCCACCAAGGGCTATACAAGCCCCATCACTGTTCGTACCAGAGGAGGCATGCTACAGGTAAGTTTTACGAAAAAGCAACACCACCACTTTCAGCATATTTGTTTAATAGGACCGGCTCATATGGTCTTCCAGGGAGAGGTCAATAGACACCGCATAGCAGGTTTAAACCCCCAACGGAAGTAAAAGTAGGTAATAAGCAGTGATGCAACATGCGTCGGTGCAATAAGTAAAAAGGTGAGTGCGTACGTGCTCGTTTCAAAATCCTCAGATCGCCGGTTTTCGTAACTTGTAAGAAGACACCCACGAGACATAAACCCCAACGCATATGCTCAAGCTATTCGCTAAAATGTTTGGCACCAAATCGGAGAGAGATTTAAAAGCCCTGTATCCTTATGTCGAACAAATCAATGAAGCATTCGACCAACTCAAGGACTTGAGCAACGACGCACTGCGGAGCAAGACATGGGCGCTTCAAGAACACATCAAGCATCAACTACAGCCCACTGTTGATGCGTACAATGCCCTGGAGCAAGAAGCAGAAGAGAACACATCATCCGATATTGCCCAAAGAGAGCAGCACTATGAAAAGTTGGACAAGCTTAAACAACAGCACAACAAAAAAATAGAAGAAGTGTTGGCAGATATCTTGCCGCAGGCCTTTGCCATCGTTAAAGAGACAGCACGAAGATTCAAGACGTACGAACAACTAACGGTGACTGCTACAGAACAAGACGGCGTCTTGGCCGCTAGCACCAACTATGTAACACTGCAGGGTGACCAGGCTATCTGGCACAATCAATGGGAAGCTGCGGGCAATCCTGTGGTATGGGATATGCTGCACTATGACGTACAACTCATAGGAGGCGTCATCTTACACCAAGGGAAAATTGCGGAGATGGCTACGGGAGAGGGTAAGACGCTGGTAGCCACACTGCCCGCTTTTCTGAATGCTTTGGCAGGCAAAGGCGTCCATATTGTCACGGTCAACGACTATTTAGCCAAAAGAGATGCGGAATGGATGGGCCCTCTTTATGAATTCCATGGCCTCACAGTAGACTGTATCAACAAACACCGAGCCCATTCGGAAGAAAGAAAAAGGGCATACCAGGCTGACATCGTCTATGGTACCAACAACGAATTTGGTTTTGACTATCTGCGCGATAACATGGCTACCAACATGGCAGAACTAGTCCAACGGGAAGCGCACTTTGCCATGGTCGACGAGGTAGACTCTGTGCTGATCGATGATGCGAGAACACCGTTGATCATTTCTGGTCCTGTGGAAAACAGCAACGAACAAGACTACAATATACTCAAGCCCAGAGTCCTGCAACTTTACGAGGCACAAAAGGAGATAATCACCCAATTACTGCAAACGGCCAAAAAACTTATCGCAGAGGGCAACGAGAAGGAGGGCGGCATGGCTCTATTCAGAGTTTATAGGGGACTCCCCAAACACAAGCCACTCATCAAATACTTAAGCGAAGTAGGTCGTAAGCAAATACTGCGCAGAACGGAGAACTACTACCTACAAGACAACTCCCGTATGATGCCCGAGGCGGATGAACCGCTGCTGTTTACGATCGACGAGCGGCACAACAGCATAGAGCTCACAGAACGGGGACTGACATACATCACCCAAAAAGAAGAAGACCCTCACTTTTTCGTACTGCCAGACGTTGGCCTAGAGATTGCACACATAGAAAATACCACAACGCTTGACGAGCAGGAAAAGCTTGCCCAAAAAGAGACCCTGATCCGTGACTACACCATCAAGTCGCAGCGTATCCATGTACTTAACCAACTCTTAAAAGCGTATACCCTATTTGAGAGAGATGTAGAATACATTGTTGTCAACAACCAAGTCAAAATCGTAGACGAGCAGACAGGCAGGGTACTAGAAGGGAGAAGATACTCCGATGGCCTACACCAGGCACTCGAAGCTAAGGAACACGTGAAGGTAGAAAGAGCGTCGCAAACCTATGCTACCATTACCCTACAAAACTATTTCCGCATGTACCATAAGCTGGCAGGCATGACGGGTACGGCAGCCACGGAAGCTGGGGAGTTCTGGGAAATCTATGGGCTGGATGTTATCGTTGCCCCTACCAATAAACCTGTTATCAGAGCAGACAAAGACGACAAAGTATTTAAAACTACTCGGGAAAAATTTCAGGCCATCATGGAAGAGATTACCTCCCTCACTCAGCAAGGTAGACCCGTGTTGGTAGGTACTACCTCTGTGGAGATTTCTGAGCTGGTGAGCAGCATGCTCACTATGAAAAAGCTCAAACACCAGGTACTAAATGCTAAGAACCACCAAAAAGAAGCCGAAATTGTCGCAGAAGCTGGTAAGGCAGGTACCATTACGATCGCCACCAACATGGCCGGTAGGGGCACAGACATCAAGCTGACGCCAGAGGCCAAAGCAGCAGGGGGCTTGGCCATTATTGGCACAGAAAGGCACGAATCTAGAAGGGTAGATCGACAGCTCCGTGGACGGGCAGGTAGACAAGGCGATGTAGGGTCTTCTCAATTTTTTCTCTCATTAGAGGATAGCCTGATGCGGTTATTCGGCTCTGAGCGCATCGCGCGCATCATGGACAAGATGGGACTGGAAGAGGGTGAGGTGATACAGCATAGCATGATTACCCGCTCTATTGAAAGGGCACAGAAAAAAGTAGAGCAAAGCAACTTCGCTATCCGGAAGCGACTTCTAGAGTATGACAACGTCATGAACGCACAACGAGAAGTCATCTACAAAAGGAGAAAACATGCCCTTTTAGGGAAACGTTTGCACCTAGATACCATGTCTATGATTTATGACACTGTAAGAGACCTCATGGGCCACCGTGAGAGCAGTACACTAAGTCATGAGGCACGCCACCTTACACTACTCAAAATCTTTGGTCAAGAGATAGCTCCTGAAGCGTTCGGCAACCAGACAGCCACAGAAGCATATGTCAAAGACACCTACCAAACGATCTTGAAACGATACGAGCGAAGAAAGACATACCTACAAACCAAGATCGAGGAACTCATCAGCACCATAACGCCAGAACAAGGGGAAGATTTGCAGCACTTCTCTTGGCCGTTCTCTGATGGAGAAACAATATTACATGTCACAGAAACACCTCAAGCATATGCGTCCTACGGGGGTAAAGCACTTGTCCATGGTATGGAAAAAACGGCTATTCTACACTTCATAGATCACTACTGGAAGGAGCATCTTAGAGCCATGGACGACCTCAGGCAGTCTGTACAAAATGCTGTATACGAACGCCAGGACCCTTTATTGGTCTATCAATTTGAAGGATACAAAGCATTCCAACAATTCATCCAGAGCGTGAACCACGCTACCATGGCTTTCCTCAACAGAGCAGACTTGCAGCTACCAACGTCCAATATGGTACAAGAAGTGCAGCGCGACGATGCCTATACACATCTCCAAGAAAGTAAACAAAGTGCAGCATCCTTACTCTACACCCACGACCAAGAAGCAACCGCTGTCTCGCATGTACAACCGCTAAAATCACAGAGAATGGCGCAACGCAACCAACGCGTGACGGTGCGCTACACAGATGGCCGGCTCAAAGAAAATGTTAAATTTAAGACGGTAGAAGAAGATATAGCCAACGACAAGTGTGTGGTGGTAGCAAACCATTAAGTTTTCTCTTGGTATGTACTTTTCTAGAAACACGTACTTGCTGATGTACGCCTAACAGCAGCTCTCTGGGACACTGGCAGGGAGAGCATCAAGATACGGAGAGGTGATAGGTAACTTAGTTACCCAATCGCTAAACCATCATACATATTGCATTGGTCTCAATTCGATCTTGTATCTGAATAGCCCGAATGGACCTCACCGTTATAAGCATATTTCCAGATGAAGGTACCCTTTTTCATTGCGCAACGCTACTTCCAACTGCGTGTCAAGAAAAATTTGATCCACCAAATGGGGCTTGTTTCCTTCACGAGTATGGCCGTGAGTACCATGGCGCTGCTACTTGTCTTATCTGTATTCAACGGTCTGGAGGGGCTTGTCAACTCTTTATTTCTTGCTTTTGACCCAGATATTAGGGTAACACTCAAAAAAGGAAAAACTTTCTCGCTTGATACAGGCCTGCGCAACCGCATACAAGCCGTAACGGGTGTGTCTAAGGTAGTTGAAGTCTTAGAAGATAATGCGTTGCTACGCTACCGAGAGCGCCAAGCAATTGTCAAACTCAAAGGAGTCTCTGAAGAGTTTCTTGACCGGAGTCGCCTAGCACCGTTCATAAAGCACGGCAATTTCAAACTCAAGCACGGTACCGAATGCTTTGCCGTGCTAGGTATAGGAGTCCAATACGCGCTGTTTATTCCATTTTCTAGTGGATTACATACACTACAAGTCTTTTACCCTAGGAATACGCAGAGCAGCACCATGTTGCCGCAGCTGTATCATCGTAAGGATATCAAGCATGGGGCAGTTTTTGCTGTTGAAAAGCAATTCGATGAAAACTACGTCATAGTACCCATTGACTTTGCGGCCGCGCTGATGGACATGAGTGGTAGAAGGACTGCTTTAGAGATACAGGTAGAGGATGGATTCTCTATAAACCAAGTCCAGCAGAACCTCAACCTTTTTATGCCCAACTGCTTTCAAGTGCTCAACCGTAATGAACAGCAAGCTACCTTGATGCAGGTTATTCACATTGAGCGACTTTTTGTATTCCTAACCTTTTCGTTTATCCTACTCGTCTCCTCTTTAAATATTTTCTTTGTACTCTCCATGCTGGTGCTAGGAAAACGAAAAGATATTGCCATACTGTATGCCTTGGGCGCTACGCCAAAAGACATCCGGCACATCTTTCTCATCAAAGGATTGTTGATTGCTTTGAGTGGAGTCGCCGTAGGGATGGCGGCGGCACTGGCGCTCAGCTGGCTGCAGCAGGAGTTTGGCTTTGTGTCCTTAAGCACACAAACGAGCCTCGTTGAGGCTTATCCTATCAAAAGAAAAGTGAGTGATTTTGCCTATACTGCTGCCGGTGTGGTACTGATGACTCTGATTGCTGCCTATCGTCCTGCCCAACTAGCGACAAAGACCAAAGTGCGCATACACTTATAGCACATAGTCGCTTGAGACAGCAGGGATCTGGGGGGGATATGCTCATTTGTCTAAATTTGCTTGAGCACCTCGTTTGGATCAAACGAACATATTGAATTAATTGCGCCCATGTAGCAAGCAGAGGGTTGGCGGAGCGGTTTAACGCGGCGGTCTTGAAAACCGTTGTACTCGCGAGAGTACCGGGGGTTCGAATCCCTCACCCTCTACTCCCTGGTTGTTTAGCGGGAGGTGGGCTTTTTTAGATACGAAGGGAGGTTTTGCGCGATACTTAAGTTTCATGTAACACCTACTCCCCACAAGTCCGGACTTCCAGCTTTTTACTCCCGGTAGAGTCTTCCTCGAGTTGCTTTTCATATGCAGGAAGCTCTAGCAGTGCGCTAAGGTCAGGTTGCCCAGCATCTACCCAACAAGTCAGCCAAAAGTCTCCCACCATCTTAACAGATGCCTGCATTTGTCGCTCTACTTGCCCGTCTAGCATCGTATGATAGGCCTGTGCATAGGCCATGGAATAGACCTTTTGAAGTGTGCCTCCTCTTTGCTCAAAACTATATTTCTTGGTGGCAGGAAAATTTTCAGATAATTTTCTTTCCAAGCTTAAGACGCTATCTACTGCCTTGTGTGCTGTGACAACCGCGTCCCACGCGCTTTTTTGAGGATCATTGACATACGCTGCCCTGCCTGTAAAAAAGTTGTAACCATCTAGAAAAAGTTCGGGCAACCGTGTCTCCCAAAGTCCGTGAATACCTTCCTGACCTGTGAGTTGCCCGTTGTAATTCTCCGAAGTATGAAGCGGCACGTTAGCATCGGCAATGTAGTGGCCCATGTCGGCCGACAGTCTGAGAATACGGCAGCCATCTCTTTGTCGAAAGGCCTCCGTAAGTTCATTTTTGATACGGTAAATATGCCAAGGTAAGATTCCGTGCTCCATGAGTACATCTTTGGCGTATATCTTCACGGCCTGAAACCAGTATGGGGACACGTTCCACGGCTCATCATCAGCGTAATACTCCAAATCAATATAGTGCCGAAGTGCCTCCCCCTCGATTACATAGCGTCTCCTATCTGGATTAACAGCATTTTCAGTGATAAAATGTATGTGCTTCTTGTAGAAAGTAAACAAGGCAGGTGGCAGCGTGTATACGGCATGCTTGTTGATGTGCTTGTGGGCAAAAGCCCCCCACCCCAACGACGCTGGTACCGTGAATAACGAGAGAAGCAAGATGCATGTAATACGTCGCATGACCTCGAAAGTTGTGTCAACAGCTAAAATCTGAACTTCCCTTGCTTGTAAAATTTTTGACTTGACCCGCACGCAGGAAAGCACCACGATCTCCTAAGAAATATGTGTAGCGCTGCAAAAATTTCAAGATTATTTTGGCGTTCCGCAATGAACTCGTTGCTTACCAGACTTAAAATACTACTCTTGCTGTGTGCAAGGCCGGTCTAAGCATAGAACCAGGTGGCAAGCGGCCATATTGGCAAAGTGACAGTATAGGCGTGAACATGCTCAAAAACAAGGCCATCAAACCAAGCGGGGCACTTTTCCTTGCACCGTCCACATGACTCCCTTGATGAGGCTTAAGAACGCAATCCACCAGCCGAGCTAATAAATTCTGAGAACTCTATACCAAAGAGTTTCAGGATTGGTGCATGATGCACGTGAGTATGGATGTGGAAGTGCTTTAAAACAACAAATTTAGTGGGTAGTATTATCAGCATGCACCAGCATGGGGGCCAGATTACAGGCTTATCAACGCTTTATTGGTGGCTACCCGTAACAAAACAACCATGAAGAGCCTCTCTTTTCCTGTTAGCAACATCAAGAAGATTTTTATAGCCTTCAGGATTGATGATGCATCTTAGCATGCAAGGAGCATGATGAAAAGCATAGTACAGAAAGATTTTTTTTACGGGAAACAGACCTTAAATTCGTGGAAATTTGGTAGTATTGGGATAGCACTATGGCAAACAAGAAATCGGCCTTAACTAGGATAAGGTCCAACGAGACGAAGCGCTCGCGAAATAGGTACCAACTGAAGACATGCAAGACTTTTGTTAAGCGGCTCAAGAGTACCACCGACCAGCAGGAAGCTGAGGCACTGTTTAAGAAAGTTGCCTCCATGCTTGATAAGCTGGCTAGGAAGAATGTCATTCACAAGAACAAGGCGGCTCATAGCAAGTCTGCTCTGTCTGTAAGTATCAGAGGACTGCAATAAGGAAGTGCTAACGACAGCAAGGGGCCTGGTAGCATTCTCTGCCAGGCCTTTTTTATTGTAAAAGTGAGAGCATACAAGCCCTACTGGTGTTCAACTTTTGAAGCACTGCCAACCATGTTTGACCCGTTAGAAGCCCAGCAACTGAAGATACAAGATTGGGCCAAAGCAGACCGGCCGAGGGAGAAGCTCATGCAGAAAGGCAGTGCGGTTTTGACTGATGCAGAACTTCTCGGCATCTTGATAGGGTCAGGAACAAATAGGGTAAGTGCCGTGAACCTTGCCCAACTTATTCTAAAACATTATGACAATAATCTGAATCTACTGGCTAAATGTTCTGTCAAGGAACTACAGCGTTTCAAAGGAATAGGAGAAGCAAAGGCTATTACCATTGTGAGTGCCATGGAACTGGGTAGGAGAAGAACGGGCCAAGACATACCTCCTAAGCCAAGATTCTATGACTCCAGCAGTGTTTACCATTTCATAAAGCCCAATTTGCTGGATAAGGCGGTCGAAGAATTTTGGGTCATTTTCATCAATAGGGCCAACTGTTTGATTAAAAAACAATTCATTAGCAGCGGAGGATTGACGGCTACCTCTGCCGACCCCAAAGTGATCTTTAAGGCTGCGCTTGATCATCAAACAGCCGGCATCATTTTGGTCCACAATCATCCCTCTGGAAATCCAGAGCCTAGTGCCAAGGATATTGCACTAACCAAGAAATTGATCGACGGAGGGAAGCTTTTAGACATTGCCGTCTTAGACCATATTATTATTTCGGGAGGGACTTATTTCAGCTTTGCTGACGAGAAATTGCTCTTTATTCCATCTTCTTCCAGCGCTCCTGTTGTACGAGAAGAATCAACCTAGTGTCCCTGTAAGAAGTTGGGGTCCTTAAAAGTCGATAGACACCAGTGAGCACATGACTGCCTGACTACGCCTATTGGGGTTCATCCAAACGAGTTACACACCACAACGTCGTCTTTTTTACCATGAAAATATCATTCAATTGGCTTAAAGATTATATCCAAATCACAAAGAGCCCTGAGGAAGTAGCCCAATTGCTTACTCAAAGTGGTTTGGAGGTAGCGAGCATAACAAATTTTGAGCCTGTCAGGGGTAGCTTACAAGGACTGATTATTGGCCAAGTAATAGCTTGCGAGAAACACCCCAATGCAGACCAACTCAAGGTAACGCTTGTCGATATAGGACAGGATGTCCCTCTGCACATTGTCTGCGGTGCGCCTAATGTACAAGTAGGACAAAAAGTAGTCGTAGCTCCTGTGGGGGCACAACTACACAGCCACGAAACCACCGTGCAGAAAATTAAAAAAGCCAAGATCAGAGGAGAACTATCTGAAGGCATGATTTGTGCCGAAGACGAGATCGGATTGGATCATACACATGAGGGCATCATTGTCTTAAATACCTCACTGGCTCCTGGTACACCTGCTGCACAGTATTTTAATATCCAACCAGACCAAGTTCTTGATATAGACCTGACCCCCAACAGAGCCGATGCCTGCTCCCACCTCGGCATCGCCAGAGAACTAAGTGCATTACTAGATTGCCACATACAGTGCCCTGACGCGGAAAACCTAAAAGTGGCTGCAAACCCCTTGCCTATTCGCGTAGAAGTCCTCGACCACAACGCCTGTCCGAGATACTCAGGCATCGCCATGCGCCAGGTAAGCATCAAACAATCACCACTATGGATCAGAGATAAGTTAAAGGCTATTGGAATCATTCCAATCAACAATGTTGTTGATGTGACCAACTTTGTCCTGCATGAGCTAGGACAACCAATCCATGCGTTTGACTACGACCAAATAGTTGGGAAAATGATCGTGGTAAAAAAGCTTAATCCAGGGACTTCTTTTGTCACATTAGACAATACAACAAGACAACTGTGTGGAGAAGAACTGATGGTTTGCGATCAATCAGGAGGCATGAGTATGGCCGGTATCATAGATGGTGAGCATGCCAGTATTCGTCCAGACACGCAAAATATCTTTTTGCAAAGTGCCTACTTTACACCTGATATCATTAGAAAATCGGCTAAAAAACACGCTATCACAACAGACTCGTCTTTTCGTTATGAACGGGGCACAGACCCCCATCTCACAGTCTATGCGTTAAAAAGAGCTTGTTCCCTACTCCAAGAAATAGCCCAAGGAGAGATTGCCTCTGCACTCATCGATCTCTATCCTGAA
Source organism: uncultured Cytophagales bacterium (assembly GCA_964455155.1). Classification (GTDB taxonomy): domain Bacteria; phylum Bacteroidota; class Bacteroidia; order Cytophagales; family Amoebophilaceae; genus UBA8403. Next base: position 12,937 of record CAYVYH010000013.1, read on the forward strand.
AAAATAGCATACTACAGTGTGAAGGTACACTACCAGAACATCACCCAACTCCTTGGCCTAGATATTCCCAAAACAGTCATCAGAAAAATATTGAGTGGGTTGGATATCACCATCATACATGAAGCATCCGATAGCTTTACTGCCTCCGTACCACCTTACAGAGTCGATGTCAAACGAGAAGTTGATATAATTGAGGAGATAGCCAGAATATACGGTTACAATCGTATCCCAATAACGGGCAAGCTAGGCAGTACTTACCTGGCCAGAACCACCAAGCCAGAACAACATAAACTGCAGCATGGGGTAGCCGCACTCTTAGTTGCTAACGGCTACCAGGAGATCTACACCAACTCATTCACGAAACCATCTTATGCGGCATTAACTAATGTCTTTGACGAACGACAGCATGTGAGCATCCTGAACCCCGTGAGCGAATCACTGAATGTACTAAGACCAACACTCCTTTTTACTGGCTTAGAGGCCGTGGAACACAACATCAATAGAAAGCAGACAGACCTAAAGCTCTTTGAATTTGGAAAAACCTACCATAAAGAGGGGCAAAAATATGTAGAAAACAATAGGCTAGGCATCTGGCTCACGGGTAACATAGAGGCCGTCAACTGGATCAGAAAACCACAAAAGGTAACCTTCCAGGATATGAACGCCATGCTGCACAAGATCTTGCATCAACTCAACTTGACGGACTTTGTCGTTCAGCCTTGCCAAAATTCTCTTTACCAAGAAGGCATTCAAGCGGTACTAGGGCAAACGCCATTGCTCACAGCAGGGCCAGTGCACCCATCACTACTCAAGCACATGGACATCAAACAACCCGTATTTTTTGCCGATATAGATTGGGAAGTACTATTACGCACATGGAAGCCTCTGAGCGCATACCAAGCAATCTCTAGATTCCCTACGGTCAAAAGGGATATTTCCTTGGTGCTGAAAAAATCAGTCCCCTTTGAAGCGGTAAAAAAAATAATCACCCAGCAAAAGAATAAACTCATTAAAGACGTCGCTGTTTTTGATGTCTATCAAGGAGACAAGCTAGCACAAGAAGAAAAAGCATACGCACTGCGTTTTGTGCTACAAGGGCAAAACACAACACTGGATGAAAAGACGGTTGCGCATACCATGGCACGGATCATCCGTGCTTTTGAAGATCAATTAGGGGCAATTATAAGAGAAGGCGATGCACGGCGACAAACTTGATGTACGGGTTCAAGACTTGGAGCAAAAGATCATCCAACTGCTGGAACAGCATAGAAACCAGCAAGCTACGCTGCTACGACTACAAGAGGAGAACCAACAACTGATACAACGGATGGCCAACCAGGCAAAGGCTGTGCATGACGTGTCCGATCAACTGAATGCAGGTGCTCTTGTTAGAGCTGGGGGCGCAACGCAAGATTGGGGAACTAGGATTGACAACTATATTAGTGACATCGATAAGAGTATAGCGTATCTCGAACGGCTGCAGTAATGGAAGAACTGGCTATAAAAATTAAAATATGTGGCAGGGTGTATCCTATGAGAGTGCAAGCTACGGACGAAAAGCGTATCAGGACAGCAAGCAACCTGATTAATGAGCAGGTAAAAGCGTACAGCGACAAGTTTGGCATTCACGATAAGCAGGATCTGCTAGCAATGGTGGCCTTAGATTGCCTCATGGACACATTAAAATCAAAGGATGGTGCAACCATAGAGAGACAGGCAGTCGCTGAGAAAGTTGACACCCTGGTCAAACTGGTAGACCAGGTACTTACATAGAGAGCGGCTGCATTTGCCTTGCTGCGTATCGACACCTTCCCCGCTACCTAGTGCCTGTCGCAAGGCTAGATCCTCGTGGCAGGCACCATCTCCGTAAGATGCGTTGGCTTACGGTCTGGCCACAGACCTCCTGACAAAAATATGAGCATAACACAGCTCTTCCTCCTGACCGTGCTGGTGCTGTCGTTAGGGGTAGCATTGGGAAGATTCGCATCCAAGTTATTCTATTAGTACGAAGAAAAGAAAGCCTAAAAAAGCACAATCTATCGTCAGGGAAGCTAGAATAGAAGCGGCTAAAATAAAAAGAGAGAAGATACTAGAAGCAAAAGTGTGATCGTAACCACCATTCAGCGCATGGCAGCAGAACAAACCGTTGAGCACTGCTCTTTGGTTGTTAAAATTGAGAGCAACGCAATCAAGGGTAAGATCATAGACAAGGAAGGTAGGAATATTCGTGCACTAGAAGCAGCCACAGGCGTGGATATTATCGTAGATGACACGCCCGAGACTGTGCTACTATCAAGCTTCGATCTTATAAAGAAAGAGATCGCCCGGCTGGCTCTCCAGCAGCTGATACAGGATAGCAGGGTACATCCAGCTCGCATAGAAGAAGTAGTAGCCAAGACCAAGAAGCATGTAGAGCAAGAAATAATGGATACAGGAGAGCTTACGATTAGCGACCTGGGTATCTATGGCATGCATGAAGAGCTGATCAAGCTGGTGGGCACAATGCGTTATAGAACATTGTATGGACAAATTTGCTGCGCCACTCTCGCGAGGTGGCACAGCTTGCAGCCACCATGGCTTCAGAGCTCGGGTTAAACAGTAACCTTGCCAAGCGGGCGGTACTATTGCACGATATCGGTAAAGTAGTGGCAGGAGAGTCTGACATGCCTCATGCCCTACGCGGTATGGAATTAGCCAAAAAGTACAGAGAGCCTCCAGAAGTATACAATGCCTGGAGCCCACCACGATGAGATTGAGATGCTCTCTATACTTTCCCCGATTGTACAGGCATGCGATGTCATCTCTGGTGCAAGGCCCGGCGTTCGGCGAGAAGTGCTAGAAGCTTATGTAAAACGGCTTCATGACATAGAGTGTATTGTCTTGTCCTTCGTAGGAGTTCAGAAATATTATGCAATACGAACTGGTAGAGAACTTAGGGTAATAGTAGATGCTAGCAACGTAATAGATGAATAAGCCGGCATGCTAGCCTCTGAGATCTCTAGAAAAATTGGGCAGCAACTGCATCCCCAGGCCAAGTGAAAGTGATCGTAATAAGAGAGACAAGGGCGACCGGCTACGCAAAATAAGGGGCTACGAGATAGGAACACCTACCACCTAGTACTTGTCGTACTATTTTTTCTGGGCTAACTTTGGAGGACCTGATCACCAAAGAAACGAACGAAAATCATGAATGAAAGTAATATTGTTATACACGTCAAGGACAATGAACCGATTGACAAGGCTTTGAAGCGGTTCAAAAAAAAGTTTGAAAAGGTTGGCGTGATGAAAAGGCTTAAGAGAGGAATGTACTACAAGAAGCCTTCGATAGCGCGTAGAGAAGAACGACTCAAGGCCATTTACAGGCAGAAGATGTACCCCAATGCATAGCCCACAAGAGGTTAAGAGGTAGAGCAATGTCTTCCCACCCGTACCGTCATCTACCCATGATCTCCGTATTTATAAAGTACCTGGCAAGTGAGAAGCGGTTTAGTCAGCATACCATCCAGGCCTATGAGACGGACCTAAGGCAGCTTGCGTCCTTCCTGTGTTCCCTTGATCCCGACAACCAGCTCGAAAGAGCAACGAATCAGGTGCTACGCATGTGGGTTGCAGATCTGGCGCAACGGGGCTTACAGAGCAGCACTATCAATCGGAAAATCGCTGCCATCAAGGCCTTCTACCGATTCCTACACGCCAACGATTACATGGCAAAAGAGCCTACCGTTCAGCTTCGTACACTTAAACTAGGCAGAAAACTGCCCGTCTTCCTCAGAGAGGAAGAGTTACTCAGCCTGTTAGACAACCACCTGTTCGAAGATACTTTTGAAGGCTGGCGCGATAAGTTAATACTGGAGTTGCTATATGGTACAGGTATACGCCTGGCTGAGTTACTGGCGCTGTACGACTCAGCTGTTGACTTGTATGACAACACCATCAAAGTTTTAGGTAAGCGCAATAAAGAAAGAGTCATTCCATTCCCTAAAAGCCTAACTCAAATTATTGAACGATATAGGCTATATCGGGCTGCAACACTGGGCAGTCACCATAGCGACTTACTCTTGGTGACTGCTACAGGAGCACCTTGCTACCCCATGCTGGTATACAGAGCAGTGAGCAGATACTTACGTGCTTACACCCATGCAGATCGTTACAGTCCGCATGTGTTACGGCATACTTTTGCTACCCATCTTCTAAATAAGGGAGCTGGCCTAAGTGCCATCAAAGATCTGCTGGGTCACGAAAGTTTGGCGACTACCCAGCTATATACCCACCACTCACTCGAAAAATTACAAGCAGTCTTCAAGCAAGCCCACCCCAGAGCCTGACACAAGTCGCGTAAGCATCCAAACTTTCCTCCACATGTGTACCCCGCTCTTGTCACTCGTTATCTGGTTACCCATAGCAAGTCTATTCTTTCTAACGCTCCTCCATCCCTCTCGACAGCATACCTTTCGGTACATCACTTTGGGCACTACGGTTTTACAAGGCCTCGGCATTGTTCTAGTCCTAATACAGGGATTAGCCAATACCCCGGTAGAACGGATTCCCTGGATACGTTTGAACATGGGCAACTTAGGCATACTGTCGGTGGACTACTTAGTGGGCATAGATGGTCTCAACATTGGCCTAGTTTTGCTGGCCATTTTGGTTCTCACCGTAGGCGTTATTGCCTCTTGGCACATCCAAAAATATGTCAAGGCCTACTTCGCCCTATATCTGATGATGGATACCTTCATCATGGGCAGTTTCTTAGCCATGGATTTTCTGCTGTTTTACTTTTTCTTCGAGATAGTTCTGCTACCTACCTATTTTTTTATTGGTACTTGGGGAGGACCGAACCGTGCCAGGGCTGCTACCAAATTTCTACTGTACACGTTGGTAGGTACCGTCATGATCTTGGTGGTACTGATTGGATTGAGCCTATCTGTGTACGATCCTATCGCAACGGGATTACGACTAGGTCTGCTTACACCAGGAGAAGTGCCAAGCATAGAGCAACTCAACACTGTGCATAGCCTGATACAAGCCAATGCAATACCTCCCCAAGACATCGTGCACTCCTTGGATATCATGCTCATGGCTGATACCCATAACTTTATTCCTGGGTCTGCCTTCGGGCTCCCAGGTGGCCAGCGCATGGCGGGACAGGCTGCACGGCTCATGGGGTTTCTGGGGCTGATGATCGGGTTTCTGATCAAGCTTGCCGCTATTCCTTTTCACAGTTGGCTGCCTGATGCGCATGTAGAAGCCCCGACACCCATTTCGATGGTACTAGCAGCCATCTTACTCAAGATAGGGGGCTATGGTTTAATGAGGACAGCCTACCACATCTTCCCAGAAGGAGCTATTTATTATGCTTTCTTGATTGGTGCACTCGGCGTGTGTACGATCATCTATGCAGCGCTCACTGCACTGGCCATGCAGGATTTGAAGCAGATGATCGCTTATGCCTCTGTATCGCATATGGGTTTTGTGCTCTTGGGACTGGCATCACTGACACATGAAGGGGCACATGGCGCTTTATACCAAATGATTAGTCACGGACTCATCGCCACGCTACTTTTTGGTATCGTTGGCGTACTACAAGACAGAACGCAGGACAGAGAGATTGCACATTACAGCGGCCTGGCTGCTACAATGCCCCGCTACTCCGCCATTGTCGTGGTAGGCTTCTTTGCAGCTTTAGGCTTTCCTGGTTTTTCGGGCTTTATTGCTGAGGTTTTGGTACTGATAGGCGTGCTTCATACCCCCCTCCTGCCACGATGGATGGGTATAGCAGGTGCTGTAGGTACGCTACTCAACGCTGCTTACCTGGTATGGACCATTCAGCGAGTATTTTTTGGAAGACTTTACCTTCAAGAACCCAAGTGGCATATGGCACTCAAAGACCTGACGACAAGAGAGTATATCCTGTTTGTGCCCCTCTTGTTTCTAATTCTCCTTCTGGGTGTTTGTCCCCAGTTGCTATTAGCGCTCACCACAGATTCGGTCGACCAACTAGTGACCAGAGTGCACACCATAGGTAGAGAAAACCTGGAAGTTATTCTTCCCTAGCAGGCAAACAAAACGGCCGCTTGATAAAATCTTCATACCGCATCATCGGAATATTCGGGAATATCAAGCCCGGACAACAGTTTGTACATTTCGGCTGCATGCGCTGCTGAGTTGTCTATGTAAAACTTCAATTCGGGTACCTTGCGCAACTTGTTACCAACGCGGTCTCCTAAAAGTTTCCTGAATACCCCTTTTCGTTGCTGAACCTTGGCCAGCATATCAGACCCATCCTTGCCGAACATAAAACTTAGGTAGACCTTGGCAAGCCCCAGATCGGGACTCATGTTCACTTCTGTTACAGTAACTACATGGTTACTCAGCAGTTGAGGGATTTCTTGGATAAGTATTTCCCCTAATACTTTTTGAAGTAGTCTAGCTACTCTTTGAATTTTTATAGGTTGCGCCATGACAAGACCAATCGATTATTACAAAGATTTAACAATAGTAACAAAGGAATCTGCTATCAGGGAAGCCTTTCCAATCAACCCTCCATCTATATCAGGACAAGTAAAAAAAGAACATGCATTTCCTGTGTTACAACTCCCTCCATACAAAATAGGGATACTACTGGCAACTTCCTCGCCATATTTATCAGCTATTATACGCCTGATGAATTGGTGCATGGCTTGTGCTTGGTTCGGCGTTGGCGTCATGCCAGTACCAATAGCCCAAACAGGCTCGTAGGCAATGATAACTTGCGCTATCTGTTCGGAAGAAAGATGGAATAGGCTTGTGGCAAGCTGTTCTTCCACAAAGGTTTCTTGCCACGCTGCGGCACAGGTTTGTTCGACTTCTCCACAGCAAAAGATGGGGCGTAGACCATGTATCAAGGCCGTACTCACCTTCTGAGCCAATAGTACACTGCCTTCACCAAAATACTGCCTTCTCTCGCTATGCCCGACCAGAACAAAGCTTGCACCCACAGACCGAAGCATGGGGGCTGCTATCTCTCCTGTAAAAGCACCAAAAGCATGCTCGTGGCAGTTCTGAGCTCCTAGATGAATAGGCCCAGCAGTAGGCAATAACTTACTGATCGCTTCTAGATGAATAAAAGGGGGAAGTAGAATGACCTGGACTTTATGCTTCACTTGATCATGCAGCATTTGAATGACCTCAATAGCAAGCTGCAACCCTTCGCCAAGGTCCTTATGCATTTTCCAGTTGGCAACAACGATTCTCGAACGCACGTATATACAAGCCTTTAGTCTAAAGAAGCGATTCGTTTCCAGGAATGGTGATTCCGCCTTTCTGCATCAAATCTCAATAGTATGAACAACATGAGTGAAAATGACCACAAAGAAGAGCCTCCATAACTGATAAACGGCAATGGGATCCCAATGACTGGCATCAAACCGATGGTCATACCAACATTAATCATAAAATGAAAAAACAGGATAGAAGCCACGGCATAGCCGTAAACCCTTGCAAATCGCAGTTTTTGCCGCTCTGCGACATAGAGTATCCTTGATATCAGCCCCAAGAACATAGCAATCACCAACAAAGCACCTATCCAACCATGCTCTTCCCCTACCGTACAGAAAATAAAATCGGTACTCTGCTCTGGCACAAAGCCATACTTCGTTTGGCTCCCTTGCAGGAAGCCCTTGCCCCAAAGTCCCCCTGAACCAATGGCTATTTTAGACTGGGTCACGTTCCACCCAATTCCTAGCGGATCAATACTGGGGTCTACAAGTGCCCTGATCCTATCTTTTTGATGGGGTTTTAACACTTCTTCAACAAAAATATGGAATCCTTCAACCAGAAACAGCACGCCTAGAGTCGTCAACATAACAAGCATGACCTTCTTAGGAGTCCTGCTCATCACACCGATCAAGATAAGTGCCAAGCTAAGCGTGCCAATAATCAGGTAAATGCGAGGAACTACAAGTGTTAGTACAGAAATTGCTACCATGGCTACCCCCCCAAAAAGAAACCAAGAAGGCAGCCCTTCTCTATAAAACACCATGAAAAAAGCAACAAAGACCAAGCCGGAACCTACATCGCCTTGCAACGAAATAATAACTACAGGAAGTAGAATAATTCCCAATAATGTGAGCTGAGGCTTCAATCTGTTAATGGGTGTGTTGGAATCATCTACATATTTGGCAACAGCCATGGCACAAGCCAACTTGGCCAATTCAGAAGGCTGCCCGCCCCACTGAAGCCATGCCCTGTGCCCTCCTACGCTAACACCCCAAAATAGGGTGCCAAGCAACAATAGCATAGAGAAAATGTAGCCGACATAAGCCAAAGACTGATAAAGCCTCGTCTCAAAAAAAGAGGAGATCAAGAATAGACAACCGGTCGTTATAATCCAGAGAAATTGCTTACCCGCATTACCAGAAAAGTCGAGTATGCCCTGACCGTTCCCAGGTTCGTAACTGACAGCATAGATATTACACCAACCAAATGTGACCAGTATGGCGTACAAAACTAGGGTAAGCCAGTCAATGCGGGAGAATATATGGTTCGTTGTCTTCAATGAAAGAATTCGCCTTTACGTACATAACTCTGCAGCCAGGACCGACTGACGACGCCCTTGAGGTATTGCTCTATGAGGAGGCTAGCAATGGAAACAGCAGCCCTTGCCCCCCAACCAGCATTCTCAACATAGACAGCGAGTGCTATTTGTGGATGCTCTCTAGGCGCAAAAGCGATACAAACAGAGTGATCTGCACCATGTGTATTTTCCACAGTACCCGTCTTGGCACAGATAGTTATCTCCTTGATATGTGCACGCCGTGCTGTCCCCCCCTCTACTGCTTCTTGCATGGCGTTGGCTATTAATTCAAAGTGCGTTCGATCAATAGCCACTTCATGTTTTTTTACCTCCTTCGGCGATTGCGCGCCTATCCTCCTTACCAGATGAGGGGTGTAGTAGTGGCCTCGATTAGCAACCGTGGCGGCAAAATTAGCCATCTGCAAAGGCGTGACAAGCAACTCCCCTTGCCCGATATCCAAAGACCTAATCGTGGAGGTTTTCCAACGTCCTTTCCCATAAATTCGATCGTAAAACTGAGTATCTGGCACACATCCTCCCTTCTCACCTGGCAGATCAACACCAAGTGTAGCACCTAAACCAAACCCTCGGAGATAGCCACACCATTTTTCGAGTCCTATACGCGTGTCTTCATAGGTATTCTTGGATACTTTTTGATTGATTATACTCCTAAAAACGTGGTAGAAATAGGGATTACAGGAGTATTTGATGGCTCCTTGTAAATTTACAGGAGAGCAGTGTGGATGACAGTTAAGCAGCCTCCTATCGCAGATGTAAGACGTGTGCTCACAAACCACTTTTTCTTGCAGTGCGATCAATGCTTGGAAAAGCTTGAAGATAGACCCTGGGGGATACATGGCCATGATAGGCCTGTGGAAAAGAGGGGCTAAGGCATCCCGCCCCAATGCAGCAAAGTGGCCACCAAAATTCTTTCCTGTCAACAGATTAGGATCATAAGAGGGGCTAGACACTAGTGCTAGGATTTCGCCCGTTTGAGGCACGATGGCCACAATACTCCCCAGCTTATTTTCCATAAGCCACTCACCATACACTTGCAAAGAAGTATCCACGGTAATTTGAAGATCTTGCCCAGGCACAGATGCACGATCAAAGGAGCCTCCTTTAAAACTCCCCTGGACGATGCCTCTTGCATCGCTAACCTGGTATCTCACACCACATTCGCCTCTTAGGACCTTTTCATAGCTTTTTTCTAGCCCGCTAATACCAATCATGTCCCCCTTCCTGTAATAAGACAACGAATCTGAAGTGAGTTGTTGTGCATCTATCTCACCAAGATATCCTAATGTGTTGGCGAGCGTGGGTGTGGGATATTGTCGTACCGTGCGTACTTGAACAAAAAATCCCAGATACGAGGCAACATGATCTTGTACCTGAGCCCATGTTTCTTGAGATATATTTTTGATAAAGACAGAAGGCTTTACGTAGGAGTAGGCCTTAGCTTTCTCAAGGAGTCTGTGAAATGTGGGGAGACTGATATCGAAATCTTGACAGAAAGCTGAGATATCAAGATGCTTGACCTCTTTAGGAATAACCATCAAATCGTAGATGGGGACATTGTACGCCAAAAATGCTCCGTGTCTATCACAAATAGCACCTCGATGAGGGTATTCCACCACAGGCTGAACGATATTCTTCTCAGCAGCTAACTTATACGCATCACTCAGTACTTGTATAGAAAATAGCTTCGCAAGAAAAATGAGCCCTATAGCAATGAAAGTAATATGTATCACATGACTTCTATGGAGTCGCATCACTTCTTACTTATCAAAAGCACCATGCTTTGTATCCATAAAACGGCAACATATGTCGATAAAGTGCTAAGGAGGGCTCTACGCATCACCACAAAGAACAGCAAGATGTTGCCAGCTTCTAAGAAAAATAAGGCAATGTGGTGTATGCCTATGAGGAGCAAAGAGAATAAGGAGAAACGTTTCCAGCCCAAGTTGCGTAGGGTAGGCTGTGTAGCCGATTCGTATCTGCTAGCAGGTAGCATGAGCTTGAGTAGGAATGCTCTGCTGTAGACCATAAGTACAGAAGCAAATGCGTGCACACCTATGCTATGGTAAAATAGGTCTACAAGAAGCCCCACTAAAAAGCCTATCAACAAATGTGACATCAAACCCTTCTGCCCTCGAGGAAGCAGTAGTAGGAATGCCACATAGACAAAACAGGCAGTATGAGTAAAGACGACGACACGCACAACGGTCAACTGCAAGACGACATAGAGTAAAAAATTGGCTAACTGCTCTAGCTTGCTGACTTTACTCATAGAATTCTCTAGTATGCCGTTCTAAATCATTTCTTTCTTGTCTCAAAGTATTTTTCACTACGTAGACGTGCTGCAGCGTACTAAAGTCAGTATTAAGATGGACTTCAATGTCATAGAAAGAAGCCTCTTTTCTCAGCTTGACCTGTTTGATATGACCAATCACAACCCCTTCTGAGAAAGTGGCATTATAGCCTGAAGTGACTACCATGTCTCCAGGTACAACCAGTACATGCCTAGGTACGTATAGCATCTGCACACGGCAAGGATCCTTGCCCGACCATTGTACCGTACCGAGTGCCTTGGAACGCGAGATCTTAGCAGAAACCTGCACAGAAGTGTGTAGCAAGGATGTGACCGTGGCAAATTGCTCGGAGACGGCCTGTACCCTACCTACAATTCCTTCGGCACTCACCACACCCATACCAGACACGACTCCATGCATCGCCCCCTTATTAAGGGTGAGGTAATTTTTAGTACCAACCACTGAGTTGTTGATGACTTGGGCAGGAATGAAATGGCAAGGTACTACATCGTGTGAATGAACCGCCGGCGCTTCTACTTGTAAGAGTTGCTCTCTCAATGTCGCATTCTCTTGCAATAGCTTTGCGTTCTCTGCTTTCAGAAGAGGGTAACTCTTGAGCTCTTCGACTAACCGCTGAACGCTCCCTACAAAGTCGAAGGAAAGGGGTTCGTGAGGCTTGTGCTTGACGGCAAGGCGAGCACCTATGCATTCTAGGAGTATAAAAACTATACAAGCCCTGTGTACATATATAAAGTAAAACAGCCTCTTCATAAGGACGTGCGTACCCATCTTTGTTCCTGAATGATGGTCCCTGTCCCGCGCTATAGCAACTCACATGAGACCAGCACAGCAACAAGCCCATCCAAACGGCAAGACACCAAACAGCCTGCGCGTCGTGTCGCTTCCGTCTCAATCAGCATAAATCTGCACACCATACCTCGAGCGCCCATGCTAGACCATTAATACACCCTTATAGGCATCTAAGTTGCGTAATGCAATGCCTGTACCGCGTACTACCGCTTGGAGCGGATTTTCGGCTACATGTACGGGCAGTTTAGTTCGTTGTGCTAATCTTTTGTCAAGACCTCTAAAAAGTGCCCCTCCGCCGGTGAGGTGAATGCCGTTATCATAAATATCTGCTGAAAGCTCAGGAGGGCATATCTCTAATGCCTTCAAAATGGCTTCTTCAATCTTAGAAATGGACTTTTCCAATGCCAAGGCAATTTCTTGATGGTTGACCCGTACAACTTTGGGGATACCAGTCATCAGATCTCTGCCGCGCACTTCAAAGTCATCGGGAGATGTATCTAGCTCTTCCAACACAGCCCCCACACCGATTTTGATTTTTTCAGCGGTCCGCTCCCCGATGAGCAAATTATGCCTCCTTCGCATGTGGTCCAGGATGTCATTGCTAAAAAGATCTCCTGCAATCCGAATAGACTGATCGCATACAATACCTGACAGGGCAATGACAGCAATCTCCGTGGTGCCCCCCCCAATATCTACAATCATAGACCCCACAGGCGCTTCTATATCAATACCAATACCAATGGCAGCTGCAATTGGCTCAGAAATCATATACACCTCCTTAGCACCCGTATGCTCAGCAGAGTCCCTGACAGCTCTCTTTTCTACCTCTGTGATCCCAGAAGGGATGCAAATAATCATTCTGTTCGCAAGTGGGGTCAAAAACCCCCACTTGGTACTGTTAATCATCTTGATCATACCTCGAATCATGTGCTCTGCTGCATGAAAGTCTGCAATGACACCATCTTTTAAAGGGCGAATCGTCTTGATATTATCATGCGTCTTTTCGTGCATTTGCATAGCCCTCCTGCCCACAGCAATCATCTTGTTGGTGATTCTGTCGATGGCTATGATCGAAGGTTCATCCACGACTATGGTGTCGTTTTGTATAATCAAGGTATTGGCCGTTCCTAAGTCAACAGCAACATCATTATAGAGAAAACTGAACAATCCCATTTTTATATTTTTACGGTAAGCGTAACGTGCCTTTTGAAAGTATTGTCACAGATATCCTCAATTTATGGAAATTTCTCAGTCTTACCGCATAGAATTTGTTACATGCAAGACAACAGACAGCCCTCAGTACTCAGGCTGAGATGTCTAATCGAGTGAGTCAAGCAATCGCCGATTGCCTCTGTCAAGAAGAAACTGTAAAAGCTTGGCAACCAGAGATTGAGGAAGGGGTGTTTCGTGCTTTGCGTTTCACTAATGTCAGCAATCTAGTAATACCAAACACCAGAAAATGAGATATCCACACCAACTCGATCTCACAACGATGAGGAGCATATGGATGGCTATGAGTTTCCTCACAGAACAGGTCTCCACAGTGCCGAGGACACCGTAGCAAAACCACATCAGCGCAACGCTGTGTACTGCGGCAAGACTACACCAAAACAGCTCCTGCGCAGAGCGGAGGCGCAGCCTCCACAAAAAATTACCCCACCGCACAGCCCACCGCAGACGGAGGCAAGTACCCAAGTGCTAGAACTTCCGGAGACCAGCAACGCCGCGGTTGTGGCTGCCACTGCCACCGTCGTCGTGGACAAAGAGCCCCCCCGAGGAGAAACCCCCAACAACGACAGGCCATTTCCATTTGTTATCTACCAGCTCCCGGCACCGCGTAAAGGTCCATGGATTATCTGTATACAG
>CAYVYH010000014.1:0-26431 GCA_964455155.1 uncultured Cytophagales bacterium
TCAGATAGTTAACAGCTGTACTCTTTCCTACGCCGGTGTTGCCCAAGACCAAGACCACTGCTTTGTCGGTGGCAGACGCTGCATTCTCCTCACCTAGCTGAGTAGTGTATTCGATAAGAGAGATACTTTCTGTGGTACTGAGCTCCTTTTTGGGGTCGCCTAACTTCCGCGCTAAAATCTCCTGAGGGTTGGCATCTACACCTAGCTGAGTGGATCGACCACAACCGCTCAATAGTGCGGTTCCTAATGACAACAAGACCATGCTGCAGATGGACCTGCTAAACTGTGAGTAGGCTGTATACATGTGTCGTAGCGTTTATTTTATTCTGCCGCGATTGACTTTATCATTCTATTCCAATTCTAATCTATCATACCAAATATTCAAGTACTATATACAATTATATTTTATCTGTCATCTAAAATTTTCACAAATCTTGCCAAAATAGTGTCCCGGGCCTCCTGGGCCATCTCTAGCATATGCTGTTGTTCGTTTTTGTTGATGCCCATTGGTCGCATTGCAGCTGCTCCCATGCCATACAAAGGCCCTGAATTTTAGCGGTCAACAAGCCCCGAATTTTCTAACGATCTATCTCTCCCAACACGATATCCAAAGACCCTACTATAGCAATTAAGTCAGATAATAAGTGACCTCTGGCAATTTCTGGCAAGACAGAGAGATTGCTAAAACTTGGCGTACGGGCCTTGCAGCGAAAGGGACTATCACCCTGCGCTGTAGCACGGAAGAAGAAGCCGATCTCCCCCCGTGGGTTCTCTGCCCGCGCATACAAATCTTGGGCCGAAGTCCTGATTTTTTTAGGCACTAATTGTTGAGGGTTAAACGAAGGGGTACGCTTAAAGTCACGCGTAAGGCGTAAGAGGCATTGTTCAATAATCTTTACCGATGCTCGACACTCTTGCATCCGAACCCAAGTCCTATCCCAACAATCCCCCACTTGCCCCATCTTACCTTGCCCGATAGGTATCTCAAACTCTAGTTCTGGATACACCGAATAGCCATCTACCCTGCGCAAATCTAATCGCAAACCAGAAGCTCTGAGCATCGGCCCTGAGACACCGTAGTTAATAGCCAAATCCAAAGGTAAAACACCCACGTTGGCCGTTCTCGCTATAAAAATTTTGTTTTCGATGATCAATTGATCGATTTCCGTGAGTTTGGGTTGGAGATAACGGATCAATTCACTGCATCTGTCTTCAAAGCCTACGGGTAAATCATAGTATAGACCCCCAATCCAGATATAGTTATAAAGCATACGCGCGCCGCAGACCCACTCAAAGAGTCGTAAGATGTGTTCTCGATCGCGCATCAACCACAAAAATGCAGTAAACGCCCCCAAGTCTACCCCATACGTACCAATAGCCAGAAAATGAGACGCCAGTCGATTGAGCTCTGCCACCAACACCCTAATGTACTCTACTCTAGGAGACAACTGGCCTGTAATGCCCAACATCCGCTCTACCCCCATGACAAAAGCATGCTCTGAGTTCATAGCAGACAGGTAATCCATTCGATCTACATAAGGGATCATTTGGTTGTATGGCAAAGCCTCTGCATGCTTCTCAAAACAACGATGCAGATAGCCCAAATGAGGTACTACATCCACCACCAATTCACCATCTAAGATCACCTCCAGGCGCAAAATTCCGTGGGTAGCGGGGTGCTGCGGGCCCATGTTAATGAGCACCTCTTCCGCCTTCAAGTCTTCTGGACGGTACTTGGTAGGCACAGCCCGCACATGATGTTCTTTTTGCGATATATACTGGATCTTGTTGGTCATATGCAGCGATGCGTTAATGTATATGCTCTATCACGAAAATAAATGCTCTTATGGGTCTATGGCGGTCAGAAGAGCCATCATGGCGAAAGTATCGACGTAAAAATGTTGACCAAGTGTAAATATGGTGGTAACATTGAGGTCCTGAGTGAGTGTACCAACAGGAATTGATCATGCACAAGATACCACAGCTCCTTCTCGTAATATCTTTTTCTCATACTGCGTTAGTGCGCATCTTGCTCTTTCTCATAGCGATTAGCTCCAGCTGCAAAGCTGAGCTGGTGTTGAATGCGCAAGAAGAAGGTACGGTGCGGCCTGAAAAAAGAAGGAACATAGAAGATTGTGAAGTATCCCCGGCTGGAATAGCACTCATCAAGCAATTCGAAGGCTTTAGTACTCAGCCGTACCGCTGTTCCGCCGGGGCATGGACAATAGGCTATGGGCAAACTATTCCAGAGGGCCAGACAGATCATGTATCAAAAGCACAAGCAGAAACCCTACTGCGTTCAAAGATAGTCGGTACGTATGCGCCAGAGGTGCAGCGTCTAGTAAGCGTACCACTCTACCAAGGAGAGTTTGATGCGTTGGTCTCCTTGAATTACAACATTGGAGCAAAAGTCTTGTGTGACCCCACCGAAGATATCCGAAATAGTGAACGACCCATCGAACTGATCCCATTGCTCAATGCCTCACGCTATGAGGCAGCTTCTCTAGAATTTTCTAAATTCACGAAGGGAGGGGCCGAAAATTCGCATTACAGGGGACTTCTAAAACGTAGGATAGCAGAGATGTTTGTGTTTAGAAATCATGCAGAAATTCCTTCAACACTTGCTCCAGACGTTGCAGCGTACTGTAATGACCCTCAGAATGCAACTCTCTTAAGGGAGGCGAGGGAGCTGTACCGCAGCTACAAACAGGGATTGCAAGAGCCCTAAGTTGCGAGTTTCCCAGGGAGGCTAGGGCACCATGCTTGTTCGTCAGCCAATCCCTGTACCAGGTGTTCTTTTTTAAAGAATACTAGTGCCAACCATTTTTACTAGACCAAACGTATATGTGTGTTATGTCGCTTTTCATGATTAAGCCCTTCGTGAGAAAAATACGGCATCTCACTTGTTTATTGTGCCTACTAGTATGCTCTTCCAACAAATTCCTTGACGTCGGCCTTGACCTATATGAGACTGGTCGTATTCATAATAACGGCTCTGGTCAGCTCGAACTTGTTGCAGATCTAACCAAGGCGGAGCAGCTCATTCAAGTTGCAAGCCTACTGACTAAAAGCACATCCGATACTGTTAAGAAAAGCGTCAAGGAGGCATTTTCGGAAGCGGCTGATATCCTAAAGTGCGTGACAGGTGTCAACAACGTGGTCACAGAACACAATGCTACGATGTTGTACTTTAAGTTACGTTTTGAGTTCAATAGCGTTAAGGCCTTAAACGAGGCCGTACGTAAACTGTACACACATGTAAGCTACCCAGGATGTACCTCCTTCAAAATGGATCGTCGCTCATTCGTCAGAGTAGACACGCAAAATGTTGCACAACTGTTAGCACACTACTGCGCGCAGACTGATCCATACATCGCAAATTTGATCTCAAAAACCTTTTTGAGCGCTGTAACCTACCACCTCGCTTACAGTTTCGACAGAGAAATAAAAAAAGTTACACATACGCTTGCCAGTATTTCAGAAGATCGCAAGACGGTCTTACTGACGCAATCTCTTGCTAATGCACAAGAGAACAAGCTTTCTTTAAGTACCACCATAAGCTTTTAGGATATCCAACGCAGTGTGCACCCGCATATACTATCCAACAACTAAGACGACTACCTAGTGTAGTGACATCGCTATGAAGCAAGAAGCATACAAAGAAGCCCAAACAAGAGTCACTGCCTTGAGAGAGTATCTTTGACTACGAAAGCAAGCTGCAAGCGCTCCAGAAGGGCCAAGAGGCACAAACGGCCCCCAATTTTTGGGACAACGCCCAAGAGGCTTCCCGGGTGCTGAAGGCGGTCAAAACCAATAGGATGTGGGTAGACAGCTTCAAGGTCGTGCAAGTGCTTTTAGATGACCTGGAAGTATTGCGCCAATTTCACGAAGCTGGTGAAGCGCTTACCGAGGAGGTAGAGGTAACCTACCAGACCCTCATGCATCAACTAGAGGCATTAGAGCTTAAAAAAATGCTTCAAAATGAAGAGGACCAGCTGGACGCAATCTTGGAAATCAATCCAGGTGCAGGAGGCACAGAAAGTCAAGACTGGGCTGAGATGCTTATGCGCATGTACATCATGTGGGGAGAAAAACAGGGTTATCAAATCAAGCAGCTCAACTGCCAACGAGGGGATGCTGCTGGTATCAAGTCGGCTACGCTAGAGTTGGGTGGTGCATTCGCGTATGGATATCTAAAGGCAGAAATCGGTATTCACCGGTTAGTGCGTATTTCACCGTTTGACGCAGGAGGCAGGAGACATACCTCATTTGCTTCGGTATATGCTTATCCAGTCGTGGACGACAGCATTCAGATTGAAATCAACCCTTCAGACATCACGTGGGAAACCTTTCGTTCAGGAGGTGCCGGAGGGCAAAATGTCAACAAGGTAGAAACAGCTGTTAGGCTCAAGCACACCCCCTCGGGTGTCGTTGTAGAATGCCAGCAAGAGAGATCCCAGCTTCAGAATAAAGACAAGGCCATGCACATGCTCAAGTCCAGGCTATATCAACTGGAACTTGAAAAGAGAAATGCTGAGAAGGCGAAAGTAGAAAGCTCCAAGCAAAAAATAGAATTTGGCTCCCAAATCAGAAATTACGTGTTACACCCCTATAAACTCGTGAAAGATAACCGTACAGGCGTCGAGAGCAAAGACGTACAACGGGTACTGGACGGGGATATTGGAGATTTCATGAAAGCCTATCTGATGCGTGCCTCATAACAACAGATAAGGCATGATGACAGCCCCAAGCATGTGACCATGATGCAGGATTACTGATACCACTACAATCCATGAATACGCCGCCGCAGCTCGATCAGATCGATCGGGCTATACTCGATTACTTGCAGGCTCAAGCTAAGCTGACTAATGCGAAACTAGCACAGTATGTGGGCCTATCGCCAGCTTCAACCCTAGAGCGGGTAAGAAAACTAGAACAACAAGGAATCATCAAGAGCTATCATGCCCAATTGAACCCTGAAAAACTTGCTTTATATACATGCGTAATCATGCAGGTCAAACTGCAGCGCTTGACCACAAGAAGTGTGGCAGCTTTCCGAGCAACTATAACACACATACCAGAGATAGTTGCATGCCATCAAGTGGTGGGCGATGCCGATTTTTTGGTCAAAGCCATCACTACAGACATAGCAGCCTATCAGCATTTGGTCATGTATCGACTCAGTGAAATAGAGGATATCCAACACATCAAATCGTTTTTCGTCACGGCTACCGTCAAAGAGACAGGCATTTCTGTCATGTCTCTTCCTTATACTCATGATTTAACTTAGCAGCTTTGGTATTTTGTCGAATAGCACACACATACGCTGGCAACCCTGTCATTGGAATAATCTGTCACCCAAAGTGCTAAAACCTTGTAAGTGTGACTCTTGCCTTGCTTGGGTAAAGTTACCTACCTTAGATGGGTGTTTACCTGAGCACTCCTAGCAACTACAAAGACCCTCACAAGATCTGTTTTGAAACTAGTCGATACGATTTTACTGCTTCTTCTTTTGTGGGGGGGCTATAGCGGATTCAGGAGAGGACTGATTGCGGAGATTTTTTCTGCCGGCGCCTTGATGTTGGCCGTACTAGGTAGCATTAGATTGCTGAACGGCACGGTTTCTTTTTGTACAAAATGGTACCAAGATCAGGATGGATTACTGCCTTACGTAGCATTTGTATTTCTTTTTATCGTCATTTTTATGACAATCACATGGATAGGGAAGCTTTTTAAAACCCTTATCAAACCAACCTTACTAGGTGACCTCGATCAGCTGTTAGGTGGTGTGGCGGGCATCCTCAAGTGGGGCATGTTTAGCAGTACCCTCCTGTGGCTGGGGCAATTAGTCAGGCTGAATATATCCGAAGTATACACGGAGGGCACATTTTTTTTTCCCATCATCAAGTTACTATGTCCCCGGCTCTTAGCCTGGGGGGCTTCATGGGTACCATGGATACAGGAATGGCTCACGGCAATAGACACAATCTAAGACCATTAACTACAAGACCCAAACTATGTGTCTTCAGGGCTACGCACTGTTCTTTCGTCTTAGCGTACCATGCCTCGTGTATCTTCTTACCGCCTCCAAATATCTTGTGAATTGGTATTCTTTGCTCAATCTGCCGAACTCAACACGTTAAAAATCGATAAAGACACGCGGAATGGATCCTACTATCAAAGAAGCACAGGGATTTAAATACATCGAGGAAGGCACCGGAGAAGTACTTTTGTTACTTCATGGTCTCTTTGGTGCATTGAGTAACTGGGAACACGTCTTAGCACAATTCTCTCGGAAGTACCGGGTAGTTATTCCCATGCTTCCCATCTACGAAATGCCCATCAGGCAGGCCAACCTAGAGGGTCTTTTAGCATTTGTCAAGGCCTTTATTCAACAACAAAAGCTTGAACGATTTACCCTCATCGGGAACTCACTAGGGGGACATTTAGCCCTCATGTACACCCTCCACCATCCAAATCAAGTCCAAAAGCTGGTACTTACAGGCAGTTCAGGTCTATTTGAAAATACCTTGGGTGGGTCTTTTCCTAAAAGAGGCGACTATGCGTACATAGCTGATCGGGTTGCTTACACCTTTTTCGATCCCAAAACGGTCACCAAAGCGTATGTAGATGAAGTGTTTAACGTTACCAGCAATATCCCCAAGGCAATGCGTGTAGTCTCCATTGCCAAATCTGCTCAACGCAACAACATGGCCCATGAACTCCCGAACATACAACCGATGACACTCCTGGTCTGGGGGCTCAACGATACCATTACCCCCCCCCTAGTAGGCCACGAATTTAACGCTTTGCTGCCCCATGCCACGCTACGCTTTATAGACAAGTGCTGCCATGCACCCATGATGGAGCATCCTCAAAAATTCAATGCCCTACTCGATCAATTCTTACAAAGAACCGCTTGACGATACGTCGTGTAGTGTTTATACACAACAACCTACACCGCGTAGTGGCGCCTGAATGAGTCGCTTGCAAGAGTCTTTCATCTGAGCTTAGAGCCGGAAGCCAAGTGCTTCTGAGAGCAAGAGGCAGCAGACAAGAGCAAGAAAATCGCCAGGCACATGCCCGCTTATCTTCCAAAGATCACCATTGCGGTCAATTACTCCCTCACCACACACGCTTGGCACAACTTTTGCGATCATGAGTTCAATGACTTATCATGAGGAGCGCATAACCCAAAAGCTACTGCTATGAATTACAACCATTATACCATCAAAACGCAAGAAGCTATTCAAAACGCCCTGAGAATTGCCGAAGACCACCAACAACTTGCCATAGAGCCAGGTCATCTACTTCAAGCAATACTACAAACAGAAGAGCATAGCATTGACTTCCTGTTGAAAGCACTCAACATCAATCGGGCGTTGCTTATACAGAAACTCGATGACATTGTTGAGAGCTATCCCAAGGCTTCTGGGCAACAACCTTACCTGACGAGCGATAGTAACACTGTCTTGAGAAAGGCTGAAACTTACTTAAAGCACTTCAAGGATGAATTTGTTACCATAGAGCACCTGCTTCTGGGACTAGCATCAGGCAATGAAAAAGTAGGCAGCCTTATGAGAGAAGTAGGCTTTGAAGAACGAGTGCTTACCAAAGCCATTCAGGAACTTCGGGGAACGAACAGAGCAACAGATCAAAACGCAGAAACCAAATACAGATCTCTGGAACGTTATTCTAACAACCTAAACTCCTTGGCCAAAGCAGGGAAAATAGATCCCGTTATCGGCAGAGATGAGGAAATTAGACGCATACTACAGATTCTTTCTAGAAGAACTAAAAATAACCCTCTGCTGCTCGGAGAACCCGGGGTAGGCAAGACCGCCATAGTAGAGGGGCTAGCCCAAAGAATTATCGATGGCGATGTACCGGAAAGTATTAAGACTAAAACCATTATCGCACTCGATATGGGGCTCTTGGTGGCAGGGGCCAAATACAAAGGTGAGTTTGAAGAACGCCTTAAATCAGTCATCAAAGAAGTAACCGACTCAGCTGGGGAAATTATTCTCTTTATTGATGAAATCCATACATTGATCGGGGCAGGGGCTAGTGGAGAAGGGGCAATGGATGCAGCCAACCTGCTGAAGCCTGCTCTAGCACGTGGAGAACTGCATGCCATTGGAGCCACTACACTCAAGGAGTATCAAAAGTACATTGAGAAAGACAAGGCCCTAGAAAGAAGATTCCAAAGCGTGATGGTTGACGAGCCCACACCCGAGGATGCTATCTCAATCTTGCGGGGTATCAAGGACAAATACGAACTACACCATGGCGTCAGGGTCAAAGACGACGCCATCATCGCGGCCGTACAACTCTCACACCGCTATTTGCCAGACCGCTATTTGCCAGACAAAGCCATTGACCTGGTGGATGAAGCGGCTGCCAAACTCCGCATAGAAATCGACTCTATGCCGGAAGCACTGGACGAACTGCAACGGAGGATCATGCAATTAGAGATTGAGCGCGAGGCCATCCGAAGGGAAGAGGACACAGAGAAGGAAGCAACACTCTCTAAGAGCATTGCCGAACTCAGTGAAAAACGAAATACCCTCAACGCCCAATGGAAGCAAGAGAAACTCTTTATCCAAAACATTCGGCAGAAAAAAGAACAGCTTGAACAGCTCAGGCTGGAGGCAGAACAAGCGGAACGCGACTTTGACTATGGCAAAGTCGCTGAGATTAGATATGGAAAAATTACAGCAATAGAAAAAGAACTAGCGACACTACAACAACAAGGTCATGGCAGTAAAGGTGGAGGCGTTATACTTAAAGAAGAAATCGATCAAGAAGACATTGCAGAAGTAGTAGCCAAATGGACCGGTATCCCCGTTTCCAAAATGCTTCAAGGCGAAAAAGAGAAGCTGATTCACCTAGAAGAAGCGTTGGGCAGAAACGTAGCGGGCCAGGGAGAAGCCATCAGTGCCATTGCCCATGCCGTACGCAGAAGTAGAGCAGGCCTACAAGACCCCAAACGACCGATTGGCTCCTTCATCTTTTTAGGCACTACGGGAGTGGGTAAGACGGCCTTAGGCAAAGCACTCGCTGACTTTCTATTCAACGACGAGAATGCCATGGTACGCATTGATATGTCAGAATACCAGGAAAGACACGCCGTCAGTAGACTCATCGGCGCCCCTCCAGGGTATGTAGGCTATGATGAAGGCGGGCAACTGACAGAAGCTGTTAGGCGAAGTCCTTATGCGGTTGTGCTACTCGATGAAATAGAAAAGGCACACCCTGATGTATTTAATATTTTATTGCAGGTACTAGATGATGGTAGGCTCACAGATAATAAAGGGAGAGTAGCCAACTTTAAAAACACCATCATCATCATGACAACCAATCTGGGCGCACAGTTGATTCAGGAAAATCTGGCAGGATTGGATGAAAAAAACGTACAGGCTACACTCGAGCAAACCAAAAGTCAAGTGTTTGAACTGCTTAGCAAGGCCATGCGTCCTGAGTTTTTAAATCGCGTTGATGAAATCATCATGTTTAAACCACTCTCTAAAGCAGTGGTCAAGCAAGTAGTCGATATACAGCTACAGCAGCTGCAGCAGCGCCTGAAACAGAGCGGCGTCATGCTTGTCATTGATGCACCAGTGATTGAATACCTGAGTCAAGAAGGGTACAACCCACAGTTTGGTGCTAGACCATTAAAACGGCTTATACAACGTATAATCCTCAACACACTGTCCAAGGCACTCCTCACAGGCGATGTGCGCAAGGAAATGCCCATTCAGGCAACACTTACAAACCAGAATCAAGTGCTGTTCAGCAATGTAAGATAGGTGGGTGTCTAGCAGCCCCTGCCAACACAGGGGTCTGCTAGCAGACTGACTAATACTTGACTAGTATGCAAACTCGACTTACTGGTCAGTACACGTGCTTGTAAGCTGGTGAGATGTGCTCTCGGCAGCCTAATAGGGCTCTATGGGGAGCACGGGCCAGTACCACGGAGAGATAACCACCACAAGTCAGATAAAACAACAACCAGATCGGTGTCAATGCCAAGAACCTGTAAGAGGATTCGAGTACATCGTTGTTGTGCTCGATCTTTTCCGCATCAAGGGGCTAAGCCCCAACATCAGGAACGCAGGATGACAGATATTAAAGCAAGCATTTCTATTTACCATACGACGAAGGCAACCGGATAAAAGGTAGCCATGAGCGCGTGAATGGTCTTTGATTTTTTCCATAGGCCGTAATGTATACCCATCCTCCTAGGTTTGCATCGTCCATTGCGTTGTGAAAAAGAAGGAAAACGTACCCGATAAGCGGATATAAGCCGCTTGTAGGAGCAAAGACCATCGGAAACAAGAATTTAACTGGCGTATTGTGCCTTGGGTAGGCACAAACATCGTCATTGTTGATTCACTGGCAAGAACACAACCGTGGGCGACAAGGAACTTACCAACGCGGCATGGCACACCGAGAACGGAACGTGGGGGAAGGTAGAGATTCTAGTGTTTATTTATCTTATATTAACAATTTTTGCACCTTGATATTTGCATTAAACACTTTTGTAATGAAAATTGGGGTGCGGAGTAAATTTTAATAAAGTGGTAAGCATACATAACCCTAGAGACTATGCATACAGCAAACACAGAGCACGGAACGTTCACCTCACTCAAAAGAGAACAAAAAGAAGCGATGGGCCTTCTTTCAATAGGGACGTTTTTGGAATACTTCGATCTCATGCTCTATGTACACATGGCAGTGCTACTCAATGAGCTATTTTTTTCTAAAACTATCGATCCTCATACCACCGCGCTACGTAGTGCATTTGCTTTTTGCTCGACCTATTTGTTGCGGCCTGTTGGCGCACTCGTATTTGGCTACATAGGGGACACCATGGGCCGCAAGGCAACCGTTGTCCTCACAACATTGATTATGGCTATCTCATGCTTGATTATGGCCAACTTGCCCACCTATGCACAGATAGGCGTCACAGCTTCTTGGATAGTGACACTATGCAGAATTGCGCAAGGTATGTCCTCCATGGGCGAGATTGTGGGTGCAGAGCTTTATATGACTGAAACTACTAAACCGCCTGTACAGTATCCAATCGTAACATTGATTTCAGTCTTTTCCATCTTAGGAGCTAATTTTGCCATAGGTGTAGCTTACTTGACCACGTCAATGGGCTTCAACTGGCGTATTGCCTTTTGGATAGGTACCATAGTTGCCATTATTGGTTCTGTAGCCAGAACCAAGCTTAGAGAAACACCAGAGTTTGTTGATGCCAGACGACAAATCAAGAAAGACGTTAGAGAAGGTAGAAAACTAGCAGAAGAGTTAGACCACATCCCTGCTTACCACGAGAGAGCCAGTACAGCAACACTCTTAGCGTATTTCTTGATGGAGTGTGGTTGGCCAGCCTGCTTCTACTTCACATACATTCATTGTGGCAATATTTTAAAACAAACTTTTGGTTTTACTCCTGAGCAGATAATTGGCCAAAACTTCATCGCTTCCGTCGCTAATCTAGTGGGTTATCTCGTGCTGACCTACCTGAGCTACAGCATATACCCGCTGAAAATCCTAAGGTTCAAGGGAGCGTTATTTTTGCCCTTTTCGCTGATTTTGCCGTACTTATTGCTGAATCTGCAGACGCCTTTTGGCTTATTACTGATACAAGTGTTCGTCATGCTGTTTGTGATCAATTGCACGTCAGCCATGCCCATATTTTTCAAGCATTTTCCTGTTTTTAGGCGTTTTACCTATGCTGGAATGATATATGCGCTGTCGCGCACCACGATGTCTGTTGTTATTTCCTTCGGACTAGTTTATCTAGTGAAATACTTTGGAAACTGGGGCGTGTCCATGGTTATGTTTCCTGTGGCGTTGGGTTATGTATTAGGGGTGATTCATTTCGAGAAACTAGAGAAAAAAGTGGGTAACTATCCTCGCAAGAGGCCGGCAAGTGCTCGGTAATGCGCTTCGCAGCATGTCCATGACCTAGGCACCGTTATGGAGCGATGATCCTCAGCGCGAAGCTGGCCATACCGCAGTCGCTAGTCCTTGCTCTTGAAAACTCATGGGACTCCCAACCACTCGATCCAGCCCTTTTTCTTTTGGCACCTGGGATGGGCCATACGCAGGCGAGCGTCAGTTCTTGAGCAACAGTCCCAGTGTTGCTGTGTGTTTCCCCGCTTGGGGGGCCCGAAAGCTTTGTATGCTTGCACAAGTTCGTCACTACAAATGATGGGTACTGAACAAATCGCCTTCCTAGAAATACTGACTTTTATAGCAGGAGCACTGCTTTTGGTAGGCCTGGGCTCATTAGTAAGCACCTTACTGCAGCCCAACCGCCCCAACGAAGCGAAGTTGTATACCTACGAATCAGGTGAAACGCCTATCGGGAGCTCCTGGGGTAGGTTTAACGCGCGTTTTTACGTCATCGCAATCATCTTCACACTTTTTGAGGTAGAGACAGTACTCCTCTTTCCTTGGGCAATGGTGTGGGCCAACCCAACACTCAATGAAGCAACGGAGGGTTTATGGGCTCGCTATACAGCGATGTCTGCCGTACTATTTATTGTTTTTTTGGGTGTAGGTCTTGCCTATATGTGGCGCCAAGGACATTTTACTAGCATACAACCTGCTCCTCTACCTTCTTCCTTCTCTTCTAAAGTTCCCAGGGCATACTATGAACAAATCAACCATCGCTACGCCTCAACACTAACCGATACCGAGACTACAACACATCTTAGGAGTTAAGTAAAAACCATGAAATCACAAAAAACAGGAGACTTGGACGTAACCTTGGTACAACTAGAGGAACTCCTCAACTGGGCGAGGCGCTCCTCTTTGTGGCCAATGACGTTCGGTCTGGCCTGCTGTGCCATTGAAATGATGGGGACTTATGCGGGTGACTACGATCTGGACCGCTTGGGAGTCATTCCTAGGGCCTCTCCTCGCCAAGCAGATGTGATGATTGTGTCAGGCACGGTGACTTTTAAGATGGCTGACAGAATTAAACGGCTCTATGAGCAGATGGCCGAACCACGCTATGTGATTTCGATGGGCTCTTGTGCTAACTGTGGCGGACCTTACTGGCAACACGGATACCATGTGGTCAAAGGTGTAGATAGAATAATTCCTGTAGATGTCTACGTGCCAGGTTGCCCGCCAAGACCTGAAGCCTTGATTGGTGGTATTCTAAAACTACAAGAAAAAATACGCCAAGAAGGGCGCACGCCATCTGACATTCCGGAAGCACCCATGAAAGAAATCTAGACAGACTAACTGCGAACCGATGACTCTCGAAGAAATTATTCTAGTGCTCACGCAAAAATTAGGGTCATCAATTATTGTAGGACAGGACCCCAACTCCACACCGCCGGCTATCTATGTGCCAACACAACGCATTGCTGAAGTGGGGCAAGTGCTTCATGAACACGAAAAGACTTATTTTGACTATCTATCCTGCATAACAGCCCTAGACAATGGGCCCGAAGCCAACACCTTGGAGGTAGTCTATCATTTGTACTCTATCCCCTACCATCTACAACTCACAATCAAGGTATTGGTGACTAGAGAAAAGCCCGGTGCAACATTGCCCACAGTTCCCTCAGTAAGCCATATCTGGCAGGGTGCCAACTGGCACGAACGTGAGGCATATGACTTGGTGGGTATCGACTTTGCAAAGCATCCAGACCTCCGGCGTATCTTACTACCTGCCGACTGGGAGGGACATCCATTAAGAAAAGACTACATAGTACAGCAGCAGTACCACGGCATCTCCATTGAATAACGGGGTCATGAGCCGATCTGATGGTGGACTGACGGTAATACACGATGGATAACACGACCAAACAATCAATGAATGGCCTAATCAACAGCACGAACTATGTCCATTAGCCAAGGAACCATACAAGCCGTACAACGTAGCGTCCATATCGAGGAAGTCATTGCTGACTTTCTGACCCTCCAGAAGAAAGGGAAAAACTTATGGGCATGCTGCCCTTTTCACCACGAAAGGACTCCCTCTTTTTCTGTCTCGCCTGCCAAAGGTTTCTACAAGTGCTTTGGATGTGATGCTGCGGGCGATGCCATCACTTTTATACGGGAAATAGAAGGAATCAGCTTTGTAGAAGCCATCAAATATCTGGCCAACAAGTACGGTATTGACATCCAAGAGTCCGAACCTCATGAACAAAAAATACAGCAACAATATGAAAAAGACAGCCTGTATATACTGCTCGACCTCGCCAAAGAGTACTATGTGAACACCTTGTGGAAACACGCTGAGGGGCAAACTGTAGGAATTAGTTACTTAAGAGAGCGGCATTTTTCTGATCATTTTATCAAGAAATTTGAGCTAGGATATAGTCTCGACGCCTGGGAGGCTTTCTGCCAGTTCGCTAAACATAAGGGATACAAAGAAGCACTCTTGGAAAAGGCAGGACTCATGATTCAAAATGAACACAAGAGACCGTATGACCGATTTAGAGGCAGAATAATCTTTCCTATTCACAACGTGTCGGGTAAGGCGATCGCTATTGGAGCCCGGATACTCAAAACAGATAGCAAGCAACCCAAATACATTAACTCCCCAGAAACAGCTATTTACCACAAGAGTAGTACGCTATACGGTATTTTTCAAGCCAAACATCAGATCAGGCAAGAAGACAACTGCTACCTTGTAGAAGGCTACACAGATGTGATTGGCCTACACATGGCTGGCATTACCAATGTGGTTGCCTCCTCAGGCACCTCGCTGACTGAAGAGCAGATTCAGCTGATTAGCAGATTTACCAAACACATCACCATTGTGTTTGATGGAGACCCAGCTGGCATCAAAGCCTCATTGCGAGGTATCGACATGGTACTAGAAAAAGGGCTTAACGTCAAGATTGTATTGCTACCTGAAGGCGAAGACCCAGACAGCTATACCCGTAAAGTAGGAGCAAAAGCTTTTCAGGATTATCTCCAAACACAGGCACAAGATTTTATTAAGTTCAAGGCTACTCTTCTTCTAAAATCAGACCAGCAAGACCCTATTCGTAAAGCTGGAGCCATTAAGGAAATTATACAAAGTATTGCAGTCGTCCCAGATGCTGTTAAAAGGGCAATACTGACTCAGCAGTGTAGTGCGCTTCTTGGCATTGATGAAGCAGTACTCAATACCGAACAGAATAAGCTCATCCTGCAAAGGGAGCAAGAGCAACTTCGGCGGGGTGAACGTTCGTCCCGTGCACATACAACCACAACCTCCGTAATACTGCACCCTAGTGCTGAGCACGCTCATAAGCTAGACGATAGTATCAAAGCATATGAACGAGAGAACATACGTATGTTACTGAACTACGGAACGGCTCCTATAGAAGGCGATAAACCGCTGTATGCATATCTTCTCCAAGAACTAGAAGAAGTACACTTCCGTACACCCGAGTATAGGAAAATTATGGAGCATTTTCAGCAACAACTTGCACAGGGGAATGTAGTCGGAACCACCTACTTTATCAAACATCAAGATGAAACCATGAAAAAAACAGCTATCGACCTAGCTGCATCTCCGTATGAGGTCAGTGACCATTGGGAGGAGGGGCATCAAATTCATACGGCTAAGGAAGAAGACGACTTGCACCAAACAGCCTTTAAGAACATCCTCAGACTCAAACTCAGACTCATTCAGCAACTTATTGAAGATAATCGAGCAGGACTACAGAGCACCCCCGAGCCCGAAGTAGAAGATCAGCTACTTCGGGTACACACTTTCCTCAAGCAATCAGAGATAAGAATTGCTCAGCAGTTGGGTATTGTTATTTGGTGATCGGATGCTTTACCAATGTTGCTGTCGACACATTGATGGATTGGAACATGGTGCACTCCACAGCTGCCACGTACCAAAGAGCAAGCCCTAATCATAAGATCGGCAACCTCGAGAGTATAGCCAGTGAACCTGGAGGGATTCGAACCCCCAACCTCTGCATCCGTAGTGCAGTGCTCTATCCAATTAAGCTACAGGTCCAACAAACCAGGTAAACGCAAACCTAGGCAATAAATCTCCATTACTCAATAAGAACAAAACTTAGGCACCTTGAACGATGTACTGCAACCGGCAAAAGAAGTCATTGTCTTTCAAGAGTACGAAAATTTATCCTGGCTGCTGCGTACCCCCACGCAGAGTAACATGAGGGGAAGTGCCTAGAATGGGAGGGTAACTAGTTCCCAGGTATGTAACACAATATTGCCGTAAAAACCTTAGAAGATCACCACATTGAAGCGATGCCAAGACTACCAACTGCAACAGATGCCACTCACCCATGATGGCATCATACACCCTGGCTTGGTCTTGATAAACACACTCAGACTCACATATCTTCCGAAACATATGTTTTGACTGCAGTAGAAAAATCTTAGTTTTGCCTGGTAACGATCAAGAACCGACAACCCTAGCCAAATGATCATAAAGAAGCTGCTTCTTATACTCTCCCTGTCTACTGCCCCCATCTATGTGTGGGCCAAGGAAGACGAAGACAGTGGGCTCGATCTCTCAAGTACAACGGAAAGTGATACACACAAAAGTCATGCTAACCAGACCGAGACCATCTCCTCACCTTTCTCCAATTATGAGAGCTTGGTAGTCGACTGGGGATTCGGCTGCTTGAGGGACAATCCCTCGAAGATGAGTACGTCACTCTGGCAGTCTAGGTTTACAAATGTGTATTTTTTCTACAACATACGTCTGGGACGCTCTCGCTTTACCATTAGCCCAGGTATAGGTGTAGCATTTGATGGATACCAATTCGAAGATAAGAGTAGTGTTCTGGTGCGCAATAATACAAGCGACCGTGATACTGTATTTACAAAAGCTGATGACCTCTTTCCAAGGAGTGAAGAGTTTGTCGAGTCATCTCTAGACGTACGTTATTTAGATTTTCTCGTATTGGAAGCAAGGTTTAACGCAAATAGTGCCCATCCAAAGGAGAGCTTTTTTGTGGCTTTGGGGCTCAAGCTGGGTTTGCGGTGGCATGCCTCTACAACCATAAAGTATAAAGAAGACGACATGATCAAAACGCAGCGCAATGTAGAAAGCTTCAACCTACAAGGGATGCGTGCCGGTTTACATGCCAGATGCGGTTGGGGACGGTTCGGACTTTGCTACACGCACACGCTTTCTAACTTCTTCAAAGAAGACAAAGGACCAGAAAATACCACCGCGAAGCCCTTCCATATCGGTATTTCTATTGACTTTTTGTAAGCAGCGTGAGCCTGCTTCAAGGAAGCACTAGATTTCCTTACGCAACCTAGCTACCGGGAGGTTCAGCTGCTCCCTGTATTTTGCTACCGTTCTTCGAGCTATGGAGTAGCCTTGTTCTTGAAGCAAAATAACAATCTTTTCATCGGCATAGGGCTTCTGTTTGTTTTCGTGTGCGATGATGTCTGCAACGGCTTTTTTGACAGCTCTATTGCTTACTTCTTCCCCTGAAGTAGTAGTGATGGCCTCGGTAAAGAAGAACTTCAGGGGATAGATACCAAAGTCGGTCTGTACGGATTTATTATTGACTATCCTTGCCACAGTAGACACATCCATACCAATTCTTTCTGCTACACATTTCAATATCATTGGCTTGAGCCTGTGCTCTTCTTCTTCCATGAAGAAGGCATGCTGTAACTTCACGATTGTTTTCATGGTATTGAGTAGCGTGTGCTTGCGTTGTTGAACAGCATCGATAAACCACTGAGCAGCCTCTAGCCTTTTTTTTACAAAAGATGTTACCTCCTTCAACTTTTCGTCTTCTTTTGAATGCTTGCGATAGTGCTCCATCATAGCAGCATAACTTTTGCGAGTCCTCAACGCTGGCGTGGTGTAATCGGTGAGTGAGACATGCAGCTGTTCGTTTTGCTTGGTGACAATAAAATCGGGATGTAATACTTCACTGTAGGAAGATTCGTTGATCCTACTTCCCGGCTTGGGATCAAGTCTGGTTATTAACGCCAACGCCTCTTTGAGCAATACTGGACTTGTAAGACCTAGTTTTTCAAGGATTTTTCCATAATGCTTTTTAGAAAATGCCTCAAAACACTGCGTAAGTACTTGTATGGCAAGCTCTCGGGCTATACCACTTTCTTTACTTTTCTCTAGTTGAATCAACAAACATTCCTGTAGGCTCCTGGCACCAATGCCCGGAGGATCGAAACGTTGTATCTTGCCGAGCACGGCTGATACTTCTTGAACATTAGTCTCGATGTACTGTGTAAAAGCTAGATCATTGACGATAGCCTCCAAATCACGACGGATGTAACCATCACTCTCAATGCTACCAATGAGATGGATGCCTATCTTGTGTTGCCGTTGATCAAGTTTAAGAAAGCTAAGCTGTCGTAACAGCTGCTCATCCAAAGAATGGGCACTAGTGAGCATGAGAGACTTTGCTGCCAGTCGATTCTGGTGTGGCTCATGGCGCTTATGGTATGCCTGATAGCCGTCAACATGTAAGTCATCTGCCAACAATGCTTCTTCGCCAGTATACTCTTCATTTATTTCTTGCTCTTCCAGCACATTATCCCCCTCTTCTAGGGCTGGATTAATGGCTAGCTCTTGTTCAATGCGCGCTTTCATGGCTACGGAAGGGACTTGCAAAAGCTTGATAAGTTGTAGCTTTTGAGGAGACAAGCGATGTGTGAGGGTGTGTTTTAAACGCAGTTTCTGCATGTTCGATCAAATTAAAACAGGACTATTGTGCTAAAGACCCCCCAAGAAGAACTACTGTGAATATTGTCTTACCTCTGTCCGCTTTCCTATTACGGTATTCTACGGTAATTTTGGGGCTACACCTAGAAAAAAAACCTTGAGGAGGACAAAGATAAAGGAACTTCTAACCACAGCACAAATAGGGAGGCAGATCTGTGTGAAAGGCTGGGTCAGAACCAAACGTGTCAGTAAAAACATGGTTTTTATTGCACTCAATGATGGTTCTGTGATTCATAACCTACAAATAGTAGCCGCTCCTACACAATTCTCAGAGGCAACATTACAGAGCATTACCCCCGGAAGCAGCTTATGCGTAGAAGGCGTCGTTACTACTTCTCAAGGACAAGCACAAGATATCGAGCTGAAAGGGGAAAAGTTTACCATCCTGGGCACCGCGATCAGCTATCCATTACAACCCAAGAAGCATTCCTTAGAGTTCTTACGCGAGATAGCATACCTGCGCTTTCGCACCAATACCTTTGGCGCTGTCTTTAGAATCCGCCACGCCATCAGCTATGCCATTCATCACTTTTTTCATGAAAAAGGCTTTGTGTACCTACACACGCCGATCATCACGGGGATTGATGCAGAGGGGGCTGGAGAAATGTTCCAGGTAACAACGATCAACACGGAAAAGCCGCCTCGGCAAACGGATGGAAGTATCGATTTTGGCCAGGATTTCTTCGGTCAGAGAACTAGCTTAACGGTTTCAGGGCAGCTAGAAGCAGAGGCTGCAGCCTTGGGCCTAGCCGAGGTGTATACCTTTGGACCTACTTTCAGAGCCGAAAATTCACATACCACGCGGCATCTAGCAGAATTTTGGATGGTGGAGCCAGAAATGGCATTCTACGATCTTGCAGATACTGCGGCATTGGCAGAGTCATTGCTAAAATATTTAGTGCGGTTTGTACTTGATCAGTGTCCAAATGATCTTGATTTTCTGCATCAAAGAGCACTCGAAGCACAGTCACAAAAGCACACAGCCATGAGGACACTTCCTCTGCTTGAACGCCTGACATTGGTCACAGAACGCCCCTTTCAACGCATTACCTATACCGAAGCTATTACTATTTTGAGGGGTTTTAAGCCCACCAAAAAGGAAAGCTTTACGTACCCCATTCGGGACTGGGGTGCTGGCTTGCAAGCGGAGCACGAACGCTATCTAGCAGAACAGTACTTTCAGCAGCCTGTAGTCATCACGGACTATCCAAGTGACGTCAAGGCTTTTTACATGCGTCAAAATGAGGATGAGAAAACTGTAGCTGCCATGGATATCTTATTTCCGGGCGTAGGAGAAATGATTGGGGGCTCGCAGCGTGAGGAACGCTTAGAAAAACTGGTGGCAAGGATGCAACAGATGCACGTAGATACAGGAAGCTTACAGTGGTACTTAGATACACGTCGTTTCGGCACTGTGCCCCACAGCGGCTTCGGGCTAGGCCTAGAACGATTGTTGCAATTTGTCACAGGCATGGAGAACATACGAGACGTCATCCCCTTCCCGAGGACACCCGGCAATGCTTCTTTTTAGCTACCGGATAAGCAACAGCGCCTGAACTAGATTTTTTGATTCCATTTTTCACTGGCCAGTGCTTTTTTATAGGCTCCAAGAGTGCGTTCCCTTGCAGCGTCATGCGCTACGATGGGCTTTGGATACGCTATACTTTCGAGCTCAGGAACCCATGCTTTGATGTACGTAAGTGCTGGATCAAACTTTTGCGTTTGAAAGTATGGGTTAAAGATGCGGAAATAAGGCGCTGCATCACAGCCAGAACCTGCGGCCCACTGCCACCCACCATTATTAGAGGCTAGTTCGAAGTCCAAGAGCTTTTGAGCAAAATAAGCCTCGCCCCAGCGCCAGTCGACTAGCAGATGTTTGGTCAAAAAACTAGCCGTAATCATACGCAACCGGTTGTGCATATAACCTGTGGCATTAAGTTCGCGCATACCCGCATCAACTATGGGATAGCCCGTTTGCCCAGCGCACCAGGCCTGAAAATGCATCTGATTATTTTCCCATGCCACTTCATCATAAGCAGGCTTAAAAGAACGCATAACCACATGAGGAAAATGCCACAAGATCATCATGTAGAAGTTACGCCAAATCAACTCATTCAACCATACTTCATTGTATTCAAGGGCAACGCGTGTGGCAGCTCGGATGCTAATTGTACCAAAACGAAAGTGAACACTTAGCCTGCTGGTGCCCAAAATAGCAGGTATATCTCTCTGTTGGTCGTATTGTTTGATGCGTGCTAAGTCTACCGTCTTGCTGGGAAAGTCGCAACTCTGAGATTGAAAGCCCATGTCCTGTAACGACAGTAAGGACAACGGACTTGTTGGAAGACAATGATGTAGCAAAGCACTACTATCAAAAGCATGCACCATCGCTGGACTGAAAAGTGCCTTCCACTTCTTCATATAAGGTGTAAAAACGGTATAAGGCGTTCCGTTATCTTTCATCACTTCCTCGTTCTCAAAGATTATTTGGTCTTTAAAGCTGTGGAAAGCTATTTGATGTGTAGCCAGGAACTCAGCAACTAACTGATCACGATGCCTGGCGTAAGGCTCATAGTCGTGATTGGTATACACCGCCTTGATATACAGGTCGTTCACCAATTGCTGATATACTTCCAAAGGGTTACCGTAACACACCAACAGTGTGCTCCCTACCTGCTCCAAAGCTACTTTAAGCTGCTTTAGTTGCTCATCAATAAATTGGACACGCCGATCGGCTCGCTCTTCTAACTTGCCTAGAATGTTGGAGTCAAAAATGAAGAGGGGTAGTACGAAACCACCCTTTTTTAGTGCTTGGTACAGCCCATGATTATCTTCTAATCGCAGGTCCCTTCGGAACCAGAACAAGTTGATCCCCTTCTGTTGGGATAAGGTGTTGAGAGGAGGTATGATCATGAGTCAGACGAATAATAGTTTTCAAAGCACCGCTCTAAGACCCTTCTTAAGAGTTCAAAAATCAAAGCGTAAAAGGGGCGAGTTTAGTTTTTTAATGCTGTAGCTTCAACAAGCTGCCGAGTCTAGAAGGAACGGCTCAATCCCCCCCTCCTGTAACCAATTGGAACAGCCCGTTGCAGAACAGACGAAACGCTCGCCGAGGCATCATGGCAGTAAGGCGGCCAGTGACAGTTGAAATACCAAAGAGAAAAAACCAGCGCGCTCGGAAGGACTCGAACCCTCAACCTTCGGAGCCGAAATCCGACGTTCTATCCAATTGAACTACGAGCGCAGACATTACTGCTCAGTATTTGTTAAAAAAATTAAGCATTCCTCCATACTAAACTACAATAGGGGCGCTTAATTAGGATTCTTGACGCAGGAACCACAGATATACAAAAA
The DNA here is from genome assembly GCA_964455155.1 of uncultured Cytophagales bacterium. Classification (GTDB taxonomy): domain Bacteria; phylum Bacteroidota; class Bacteroidia; order Cytophagales; family Amoebophilaceae; genus UBA8403. The sequence continues at coordinate 22,079 of CAYVYH010000014.1, forward strand.
AGGAATTTTGCATCATCGTACTTATCGAAACACATTCCACAATAACGTTGGTAGAGCCCCCTCCGCATAACGATAAAAGCGTATATTTGGAGGCCTTACACACCCCCGCATCACCAACCGTACCGAATCAAGCCGGTAGCGCAGCTCGTACTGTGTTTGAACATAGAAAGAGCTATACTAAGAAAAAAATGCTTGTAGCACAAGGAATCAACAAACATTACGGTAACCTCCAGGTGCTACAAGATATCGATTTAACCGTACACAAGGGAGAAGTCGTAGCAATTACAGGCGCTTCTGGTGCAGGAAAGAGTACACTACTGCATGTGCTGGCCACGCTAGAAAGACCCGATGGGGGGATGCTGCAACTTGATGGAACAGACCTTCTGGCGCTACAAGGAAAGAAGCTGGCCTCCTTTAGAAATCATTCGATCGGCTTTGTGTTTCAACTTTATAATCTGTTACCTGAATTCACCACGCTTGAAAACGTATGTATGCCAGGATACATCCGAGGAGACATTAAAAATGAGGTAGAGGATAGAGGGCGGTCACTGTTAGCACTGCTCAATCTATCTGATCGTAGCCAACACAAACCTGCAGCACTCTCGGGTGGTGAGCAGCAGCGAGTAGCCGTGGCCCGAGCGCTTATCAATAGCCCTAAGATAGTTTTTGCAGATGAGCCAAGCGGAAGTCTAGACTCCCGCAATGCAGCGGCGCTGTATGCGTTATTTTTCGAACTACGGGATAAGACCGGTCAGACTTTTGTGCTAGCCACGCACGACCAAGCACTAGCTGACATGACAGACCGGCAACTGCTCATCCAAGACGGGAAATTAGTATCAGAGTCCATTTCCTCCCGGGCAAACGCATGGTAACAAAATGTATGCCCTAGCCAAACAAAAACACAAGGATATGAGAAAGTGTATCCTACACAAGATCATGCTGTACGATCCACTGTTCTCACTAACGAGTTGTGGCGACAATATAAACGTAGAACATTTACGTAATACTGTCCCTAGAACCAACAACAGTACCGTCCCTGGGATAAACAAGGATTCTATCGGTTCAGCACACGATACGCAAGGAGACTCCAGTGATAGCAAAGGCGCCACTCCTGATTTGCAACCAACAAATCAACTGGCAAGAGCAAAAAGTAGCAGAGGAAACAAAGGTGGAGCAAAGCAATAGAAACAGAAGCCAAAAAAGCAGCAGTAGTAGTTTCTGTCTCTTATTCGCCAGCAAATCAAGTTTTCAAAAAAATTAAGAGTGCTCATCAGAAGCCTACCCAACGAAGTCCGAGAACACGTCAACGAGGATTTGCGTAAAAATCTAATAGCGTAACTTATGACACTCCTAGAGATAGCCATAAAACAGTTGGAGATGGGCGCAATCCAACACAACATTTTATCCAGTCTTATACTCACCATCAAAAAAGCAGTCGAACAATATTTCACTGACAACCAACAATTGCACCGAGAAAAGTGAGGCCACTAGGAAGGGATCACAAAATCCACGTGCTACAGTAGATACAATTAGAGAAACCATTGAGGAATTCGAATATTTACTTACATAATCTACCTATAAAGAAATATTATGCTTAATATATAAGCATATTTGTTTAATTTCTATACATTTTTGATTCATTCTATAATCAGTGTGTATTTTTATACGATTTTTCACGTGCGCATTCCCAAGAGTAACCAATTTATGTTGTTAAGCGTCTCTTTTGTGGCTTTTATCGGCCTAGGCGTTAGACTGCTGCGCCATGTCCCTACAATAGAGATTCTATTTTTCAATTCGTTAATACCTCTTGTGGCTAGTTTTACAACCTTGCGGTATCACCGAATCCCCGTTTGGGGAAAACATCGCAAACTTCTACTTGCCCGTGGTATTGTGGGTACATTGAGCGTTGCACTGTATTTTTTCACCCTGCAACACACCTCGTTACCTAGTGCTATTACACTTCATTATACTGCACCCGTCTTCGCGGCCCTAATTGGGGTTTTTATGCTTAAGGAGCCCGTAAGCACACAACAGTGGCTTTGTTTTGGGTTGTCCTTGATAGGAGTTACGTTGATCAACGGCTTTTCACTGACAGAAGTTTCTTGGTACATCTTCAGTGGTTTGGCTGGCGCATTTTTCAAAGGACTAGCCAGTACAATTGTTAGCAAGATAGAACACAAAGAGCACCCACTGGTGGTGACTTTTTACGCATATTTGGTCACTATTCCCCTAGCAGGCATGTACCTGTTACATAACTTTGTGGCGTTGCAAGCCCGAGATTGGCTCGTCATAAGTACAATTAGCGTTTTGGGCCACATGGCACACTACTACACTGTAAAAGCCTACCAGATTGGCCCTGCTGCATCTGTGTCGGCCACTTCTTACATTGCTATCGTTTATGCCTTATTATTTGGCTATCTATTCTTGGGAGAAACACTTCCTCAGCTCAAATTGCTAGGTGTGTTTTTGGTTCTACTGGGTGTTTTGTTTAACCTTTTCTATCAGAACAAAAAGGCTACTCAGTAACAATCGATAAGTGTAGCGTCATGTCAGGACACAGTAAGTGGGCTAATATTAAGCGCCGAAAGGGTGTGAACGATGCCAAAAAAGGCAACCTATTCGCTAAGTTGGTCAAAGAGTTGGCCATAGCTGCCAAACAGGGGGGCACCACACCTGAAAATAATCCCAGACTGCGTATTGCCATCCAAAATGCAAGAAGTGCTAACCTACCCAAGGACAGAATTGAACGTGCTATCAAAAAAGGAAGCAGCAAAGATTCGGCTGTCTACACGGAGGTGACTTACGAAGGCTATGCCATGTATGGCGTGGCAGTCATGGTAGCGTGCATGACAGATAATTTGAATCGTACCGTGGCAGCTGTGCGTGCCATCTTCAACAAATATGGTGGTTGTTTGGGCAGGAGTGGCTCACTTGCATTTCTATTCGACAGAAAAGGTACGTTTACTCTGAAGAAAGAAGCCGTGACCGACGAAGAAGCCATGACCCTGGCTATGATCGAGGCGGGTGCAGAAGCTATTGATCTTGAAGAAGATTACTTTCACATAACCTGCCCCCTGGAAAATTTTGGGCAGGTACAGCAAGGACTAGATACATTACAAATAGCCATTGATAGTGCTTCATTACAGCATGTTCCCAACACATCTATTACCTTGAACGGGGATGATGCTGCCCAAGTCATGAAATTGATTGATGCCCTAGAAGACCATGAGGATGTACAAAGAGCATTTCACAACATGGTTAGTGCAGGGCCCCTTGACACCGACGATTCCTAAATACCTCCCTATGGAAAGGAGAAGCTTAATTCTTTAGAGAGCTTATTTCTTTTTCTTATGTCTTTGTGTTACCTTCATAGCATTATTCAATTATTTAACTACACTAATGAAAACGGGAACTATCAAGTTTTTCAATGATTCCAAAGGTTTTGGATTCATTACAGACGCTGCTTCAGACAAGGAGTACTTCGTACATATCACAGCCCTTAACGGTCAGGAAGTAAAAGAAGGGGATGAAGTAACCTTCGAGGTACAGGAGACTCCCAGGGGGCTAAACGCGGTAAACGTGAGTTTAGTATAACTTCTATACCTCCTAATTCTTGTTACACACAAAGCCCTACAGTGCAGTGGGGCTTTGTGATTTTATAGGCTCCACAGGACACACCTCTCTCACCTTAAAAAAAGGAGTGCCAATGCCAACTACGTGACTTACGCTGGTAGATTTCTTACTCTCACTTGCTTTATGTTACTCAGTGGTACGTGGACTTAGCGCTTGCTTAGCTTAGGTACAGCTATCGCACTTTCTTTTTAGACTCTTAAAATATACAGTCAGGGACATACTAAAGGTATTGTACTATGCTTTACGAAGCTGAAAGTATCTGATGATTTTTACACAAAATCGAAGGAGAGTGCTTACCCTTACAACCATGGAAACACACAAACCTTCTGGTTTTAATGTCCTAGGATAAGACAGGATAGTTGTATATGTCTATTGACTGTCGTAGTCATGACAAAGGCAGACCCCTGGACTCGCGTAGCATATCAAAAGTCCAAGGGAAAGCCAAAGCACAAACTGCAGCCTTAAAAAGGTGTGAATAAAGCCTTTATAGGCAGATTTAAAAGGAAAGGAAAGCCAAATCACTCACTAGCTTATGTTCACGCGCAAAATTTGGTGAAGTCGTGTCTCCAAGGGTAACATCAGGCACGTCCACCTTTGTCTTGATTAAAGATGGTGCCACAGATGAAGAATCTACCGCATCGCCATCAGGCGTCGCGTCCACTGCTACTGCTACAGGCGATTTCTCTTCTTTCTCTTCTCCCACTTTTTCCCCCTCTTGAG
>CAYVYH010000015.1:0-11496 GCA_964455155.1 uncultured Cytophagales bacterium
GTGATCAGAGACGCTATCAACTACGAGCTACAGCGAGGTGGTCAGGTATTCTTTGTGCACAACAGAGTGGGCGACATTGAGGAGGTGGCCCAGATGATTTACAAGCTTGTGCCCGACTGTCGCATCGGTGTGGTTCATGGCCGCATGGAAGGCTCACGGCTAGAGCAACGTATGCTTCGATTTATTCAAGGAGCCTATGATGTGCTGGTGGCCACCAGCATCATTGAGTCAGGGTTGGATATTCCCAATACCAATACCATTTTCATCAACAACAGCCATTTGTTTGGTTTGTCAGACCTGCACCAAATGCGAGGCAGGGTGGGACGTTCCAATAGGAAAGCTTTTTGTTACCTCTTGGCTCCACCTGCTTCCATGCTCACGGCGGAGGCACGTGCGAGACTCAGTGCCTTAGAGGAGTTTTCAGACTTGGGAGATGGCTTTAAAGTGGCCATGCGCGACCTAGACATTCGGGGGGCGGGTGACTTGCTGGGCGCCGAGCAGAGCGGTTTTATTGCCGATGTAGGCTTTGACACGTATTGTAAAATACTGGATGATACTGTTCAGGAGCTTAAAGAAGGGGAGTTCAAGGCGTTGTTTGCCCAAGAGCTTCAGGAACGAGCCAACACCCCTGCTGTTATAGAATGCGCTCTGGAGACGGATTTGGAAGTATTCATTCCAGATACTTACGTTAGCAACGTCGCTGAGCGAATCAGCCTATACACTCGCCTTGACAGGTTGCAAGACCATACAGCACTACAAGCCTTTCAACAAGAGCTTCAAGACCGATTTGGCCCCTTGCCTCTGCCTGTGCAAACCCTCATACAACTGGTCGAGTTGCGCTGGCTCGCTCAAACGTTGGGGCTTACCAAACTGAAACTCAAGAATGGGGCCATGCGATGCTATTTTACGCCTTCTGCACACTCCCATCAAGACAATGTGTTGGCGCGCGTGTTTGTTTATGTACAGCAGCATCCCCGGCGATGTCGCATACAGGAAGTCAAAGCACAGCTGTTGCTGGTCATCGACCATGTAGCTGATATGGAGCAAGCGCGCAACGCCTTGGGAGCACTATGTGTCAGAGAAAGTCAACCTATTTTTTTCTCAAACTCGAGGGATAATCATTACACTCGTTCACAACCTTAGGTTGGATAGGGAAAACGCTCGGGCTGTCCCGCTCAGACTAGGGGCCATATTCGTACAAAAATATGAAAGAACATACCTCTTTGTTTAGCTTCGCCCGTGCCTGTTGGTTACTGTTCTCCGTATGCTACGGTTTTTTATGTGGCTGTTGTAAAAATGATGAAAGCATCGAGCGTAGTCCAGGATTGCCGAGGCAAGGGGACCCGATTCAGCCGGTTACATCGTTGAAACGGGTTACAACACCGGAGGAACGGCAGTTTGAGGCTGCATGGAAAACAATTGAAGGAGATCCGACCAGAATTAATACGGTTCAGGTGTGCATCAATGGGGATCATCTCTCTTTATTGCATGCAGCGCTGTTGCTGCATAAGGACTTTGATACTATCAAGAGCATTTTAGATAGGGGGGCAGACGTCAAAGTGGCAGATCAAGGGGGATGTGGTGTTTTACATGCACTCGTGAGAAATTTGCGGTTAAGGGATCAAGAGAAAGCAAGCCTAGTTGAACGGTTTTTTGACGCAGTAGGTTCAGCTGACGATATAAAAACTAACGGCATGCACCACGAGCGCCAATCGTTCAGACTCCCTACACCATGGCTGCACGCGTTGGGACGTTCTATGCCACAGACTGCCTTCAAGATCGTGGAAAAAATGTCGTTTAAGCAAGCTAATAAGGACGGATTATATCATGCAGTATCTCATTTGGAGTGCCCGAGAGATCTATGCTATCTTTTAATGGATAAAGAGGACCGTGATGCCGAAGAATGTGTATCGCCTCTGTCTCATGGGTTCTCGTTTGGCGATAAACAGACTCTTCCCGAAGAAGTAATAGCGTGTATCAAAGCATACATTAAGCGTAACGTGAACGTTCATCAAGAGGCTGGTCATATGCCCCTGTGGATATATGCTTGGAGAGTGAGATATGATGTTGAATTGGCTTTACATATTATACAGAAGATGCCCTTTTCATTGGCTCCTATGTCCTGCGCAGACATCGCTGTCCAGGCAAACATAGCATCAAGGAGAGAGCGGGAATTAAACGTCAATAGTGTAGAGATCGAGGCGGAATGGCTTCGTATACGAGAAGCATTGGTATCGATAGGCGTGCAGGCTAGTCAGCTCGATGACTAGCAGATGACCACATAGAAAAGCGCCCGACCTAGCGATTAAGTCACCTGAAGCGCCTGTTTAATCAGAGATTCCAGTGATACTTCTGCGTGGGTACTGCACACTTTAGCAACGGCCCTCTCGGCTGCAGCCTTTCCAATCCCTAGCTTCATCAGTGCCGCTAGCGCTTCTTGTCTTATTAGCTCGGTCTCCTGCAGCGTTACAGCGTTGCCTGCTGCCGATGCCCGGTTATTCCCCAACTTGTCCTTGAGTTCCAAAACAATGCGCTGCGCTGCCTTGTCTCCAATACCCTTGATGCTTTTCAAGACACTCACTTGATTGTTAATAATGACCTGTTCTAGTTCTAGTGGACTCAGAGAAGACAAAATGGTCATTGCAGTACGGGGGCCCACACTATTCACGTTGATTAAGTGCAAAAACCAGTGTTTCTCCTCCATACTTGAAAATCCGTAAAGCGCACGCACATCACCCTGAATGTATTGGTGTGTAAAAAGTTGGCAAGTTGCCAGCGTTTTTATCGCTGAGAAAGTATGTAGGGAGATTTTGATTTCATAGCCTAACCCTCCTGCCTCTACTACCGCATGAGTAGGTGTTTTGTGGATGAGTTTTCCGGTAACGTGTACAATCATGTTGCGCAACCAATAATGATAATGGACGAAAGATAAGGCCACCACATCGGTGAGACCTGAATTTACAGCGTAGTGCCTAGCATCTTGCCTACTTACCATTGGAAGTAGCCGTGCGTATACCGCAAGATACAATGCGGCAGTTGCGTGTATAGCATTTAGGATCAGACTGATTTACGCAAAAGAAGCATGATACACCGGCCCTTATTTTAGTAGTGGACTTAAAATAGTAGGAGGATACATCCGCTAGTACTCCTGAAATAGCATTATCTCCGGTGCGCCAATGTCTAAGTCGTGCAGGGAGTCAGCAGTTTCGAGGTTAATGGCAAAGATTATGTTCTGAGTGATGGGAGCATACCCCAGTTTAACTTGTAGGGTTCCAAAAGAAAAACGTGGATGTGTACATCGCAATCCTATACCCAAGGCTTTACAGAAGATACTTTGTTGTACTTTCCCTCGCGCATCCTCTAGTCTGACTATGTCTACAAACCCCAAGGTGGCTACCTGACAACCGGCTAGGCGTGTCGGTGTAAAAAGAACCGTTTCAAATCCTAGACATAATCTTCGCGTTCCCCCAAGGAAAGGGTCTTTAAACTTTTTAGCAACCTTTTTGATATTCGTGCTGATCAGCTCTCCTGTAAACATGTTGTAACCAGCCAGATAATCGAGTTGAATGAATTGCCTTATCAATTGGTTGCTCATGCCTAGCAGTGGGGTAAAATACTGCAACTGAAGCCGTAGTATACCTTGCTCTACGGTCTTTTCACCCCAAAATCCGCTTACATGAATGGCGCCATAAAAGTGACCTAATTGCTGCAAACGTCTACCCTGTGCTATGTTTAAGTACAGGTAAGGACGATTGATGAATTCTCCAAACTGGTAGCCTCCGATGAGGTTGACTTTGCTACCGTATGGAATTTTTTCTACGTCACCTGCCCCATAAACCAGCCGGTCTGTATAAGTTTGCTTGTCAGTGAAACCTAGGCTCCCGACACCCAATACATAATGGTGAAAGTATCGGTTGGTGCTTTTGTTTACTACAGGGCGTTGGTCAAAACGCTGGTGGACTATCTTGCCCGTCACAAAGAAGCGGCCCTCGTGGTACCCCTCAATCACGGGGTTCTTGAGGGTAGTACCTAACCAGAGACAATGATGGTAAAAGGAATACAACGTTTCCTGAGGATCAGGATTCCCATCTATTATCCTGCGCTTTACTTGCTTTATCTTGCTTGCCGAAATCCTGCCCGCGTGGTCGATCTGGTCGGTAAAATCCCTGGATATACTGATCTTCTTGATGTCCTTTTTTTGCGTGGCTAGATATTGTAACTCGCTGGTGACGCCTGATGGTTGTATGTACGTGGAGTTATATCCTAGTCCTCGGTTATAAAAAAAACAATGCTGCCATACATGTCCCCATCCAAACAGGTTGTTATGCGTCATGCAAAACGCAGGTTTTTCAGAGTGAAAGCCAAGGTTAATGGCCATAGGCCATCGGTCTTGTGTGGTGATGTGCACATCGACAGTGTCTCTGTTGTCTTCGGTCTCCTTTACCGTAATTTTTGCTTCCTTGATGTAGGCGAGTTCGTTGAGTAGATCTTGACTAGCTAGTAGTTGTTGAGAGACGAGACTACCGCTTGGTAAGCAACCTAATTGTCTGAGGATGACCCCAGCTTTTGTTGTAGGGCATATGATCTTGGCAAGTTGCCCCCAGTTAGGGGTGTTGGTACACGCGGCTCCGTGCCTGTCTAGCCGAATACAACCTATGTATTTGCCCTCATAGGGCAAATACATAGCGGTGGTCGACTTTCTTTTCGGTGCTTGCGGATGATTAAAGAGTAGGGCAAGTAACCATTGTGCAAGTTTGTCATCTGGGAGTCTTCTTGTAAGCTGCTGCACTAAGTCTTCTGATACCTGTGAGTCGCCGGGGCTATTGTGGGACGCTTCTTGATGTTTGCAAGGCTCCTTGGCTGATGCCAAGTTGAATTGACAGGTCGGACAGCATAGTAATAAAATGATCCAGTACGCTCGAAGAGCCATTGCCAAATTTTTGAAGAGAGCTAAGTTAGTAAAAACGCATGAGCAGCGACCCGATTGCCCTCAACATCGGTATGGACTGCATGATGGCAGTAGTACTGGCGGATGCTGAGCCTGCGCGTTACCTTTGCTTACTGAAGGTAGTGATGGCAATCACTGAAGCGCTTTGCTACGCACGGCGGCAGTCCCCCGAGTTTCTATGCGAACAGGCTATATCAAAACGATGAACAAGTGATGAACGTACGGTACCTTGGTTTGATGCTTACTTGCCTATTGTCAGCCCATGTAGTGTTGGCACGCATTGATAAAGATTCCCTGAAAATCTATAAAGAAGCCAAGAAGTATTACTCTACTTCGGACTACACAGCAGCCAAGGCCACACTAGCACCGTTGATAGCAGCAGAGGAAGAAAGTGACATCGCTCCCTATGCCCTGTTCTATTATGCTTTATCTGCTTACTATCATGGAGAACCAAATTTGGCTGAAACCACTTTTACAACCATCATTGAAAAGTATCCTGATTGGGAGCAGAAAGATGAGGTGTGGTACTGGCTGGGACAACTACGGTTTGAAGCAGAAGATTACCGTGTAGGTCTGGATAGACTGGCCGGAATCACAAACAGGACGCTTGAAATGCCCGTGAAGCAAATGAAAATGCATTTTTTAAGGCAACTAGACGACCTCTTTCTTTTGAAGACACTGCTCAAGCAGTATCCCAAGGATCGGGCCATAGCCAGCGTGCTGTTTGACAAAATGGCTCGTCAGCCTCTTATAAGTCGTGACTTCGACCTACTCGACACGTTAGCGCATGATTTCAACTTTTGTTTAGAAGAACAGGATATTCTCGAAGAGGTAGTTTCCCTGCGGAAAGATAGTTACAACGTGGGCGTATTTCTACCTTTTTTTGTAGACGAAGTGGATTATGAAGAAGAAAGTAGCAATCTGTTTGTCATAGAGCTTTACCAAGGTATCAAAGCTGCTGTAACAGAACTAGCTGATCGGGGTGTCAGGATCAATCTTTTTGCCTATGACACAAAAAAAGACCCTGCGACTACGGCTGGTTTGCTAGCGCAAGAGGAGGTCAAAGGTATGGATTTGATTATCGGTCCGCTGTACGCAGATACTATTCCGTTGGTCGCCGAGTTTGCGCGAGCAAATCAAATCAACTTATTCAATCCTCTTTCTGAGAATACGGATGTGGTTGGAGACAATCCGTTTGCTTTTTTATTCAAGTCAAGCCTTGAGACTCAGGCAAAAAGAGCTGCTGAGTTTACACTACGAAACGCCGGGCGTGAGATGCATGTGGGAATTATTTATGGTATTTCTAGGGCAGATGCGATTCAAGCGTATGCTTATAAACAACATGTTGAGTACAACATGGGCAAAGAAGTGGCTTTCATGATGCCTGTAACGCCAGAGGAAGCACAAACTTCTCTCAACGCGCAGAGAGAAGTTTCAACAGATGCTGTTGGTGCTATGCAGGAAGAAATAGGCACTGCAAAGCCGCCAAGCCTAGACGATTTGACACATGTTTATGTGGCATCTAAAAATGAGCTTATTGTTGCTAGTTTGCTTAGTGGTGTAGAAACATTGAAGCGTCCTTTATGTGTTATTGGTCATGAAGCATGGCTACGTCAAAACTCACTCACCTTCGACCAATTAAAAAAGTTAGACCTGTGTTTTGTGTCCCCCGACTATATTGACTACGAGAAAGAGGAGATTCACGAGTTCAGGGAAAGATTTTATGAGTGTTTCGCGCAGTACCCTACCACTTACACTTGTGTAGGATATGAGATGATGCTTTTCTTGGGCCATATGCTGGATCAGCACGGAGTCTATTTTCAGAAACATTGGGATAAGCAGCTTCATCAAGGTACGCTCTTTGAGGGGGTTGCCTATGGCGTTCATCATGATAACCAGCATGTTCCTATCGTGAAGTTCCAAAAAGATAAATTCGTCATCTGTAACAAAGAGATGCTCCATGATCCAAGAACATAAAATTCGACCATACAAGCGTTCAAAAGTTGCTACGCTAAAGGTTATGCGACGTGGTGGGGTGTTGCTACGTTCTTTGTTGACACGGTGTTTTGTCTTACCTGTTCTTGCCTACCAATACCTTATTGCACCACTCATTGTTGATTGCTGTCGTTGGCATCCTTGCTGCTCGCAATATGCCCAGGAAGCCATTACCAAGCACGGCGTGGCGAGAGGAGTGTGGCTGTGTGTGAGGAGACTAGCGCGTTGCCATCCGTGGGGTGGGAGTGGATACGACCCTGTTCCTTGATGCTATATATGGCTGACTTGGCGAGGCCCTCCGGTGGAAGTTAGGTAATCCTGTAAAAGATATTCGATGTTGTGGTGCAGTAGCTGCTGTTTTTTGGTTGTAGTGCCATTTACTCTTCTTCCATAGTTGATTGTTTGATCAAAGCTTCTGCTTCATCGAACAACTGCAGTAGTTTATGAAACATTTCATCGTCCTGGTGATAGATGGGATGGAAGTCTTGCTCTGCCCATATGTTTCTAGCAATGTAAGCTTTTAGCAACAGCCTAATACGATCTTTGACAATGCGAAATACTTTGTCATCGTGGGTTATCCCGGCTTTGTCTGCTTGGGCAACCCATTTTTTTTAACATGAGATCGCTTACCTCGAACCGGCTGCAATATCCTTCACACTTCATGGCAGTTAAAGTTTCTCGGTGACGATCTGCATACTCTGAGGCACATATTGCCGTAAGACTTTTTTGGCTTGTAGCTGATCAAAGTAAGAGATGTTGGCACACACTTTAACCAGCACAAAGTAGTCAGGTATAATGCCGCCACCGCCATACACAGTACGCCCTTTGTTAGTCTGATATTTTAGTGCATCATGGAACGGGATGTTGTCTGCATGTACGTACGCCCCCATGGATGTCGCAGACAGTGTTTGTAGGTCAGTGTCGTCTACATAGTCACGCCCAACGTAAACGAGAGCGTCTTCAAATTTTTTGACTACGTTGGATAGCAAGGGATATTCGGTCCTCACTTCTTCTTTTTCCTATTTTCCTGAAGAAACACCCGCCCAAATGCCCATGGCCACGGCTCAGGTATATACAACGGTAAGGCCAACGACAGGTCTTGCGTTTTTGTATTCACTCACGATAGGATGCACTTTAACCAAACAAGCGGGCCAGTTTACGTTTTAAAATTCACAAAAGAAGTGCTCAAGGGTTTTAGCATAGAGAGATTGTCGGGCCATGCTAAAAATTAGACGGGTGTGTTATATTTGGGAGTATACACAAGTATCATGGGTAGAGTTCTGGCCATTGACTATGGTACCAAGCGGGTAGGTATCGCTGTTACAGACCCACTCAGAATTATTGCAACACCGCTAACGGTAGTACGCACCGCGGATATTCTAGTTTTTTTACGGACGTATATAGCAAAAGAAGAAGTAGATATACTGGTGATCGGGATGCCTAAACACCTGAATAACACACCGTCACCCATGACGGCCATCGTCATAAGGTTCATCAAGACCCTTCAAAGAAATTTTTCAGATGTGCGCATCGTCCCGCAAGATGAACGCTATACCTCCAAGATCGTTGCGCATAGCATGATAGCAGGGGGCTTCAAGAAAAAGGACCGGCGTGACAAGGCCAACTTAGACAAACTAAGTGCTGTCATTATCCTCCAATCTTTTTTATCAAGTTACCAAGCCTACGGCAGATCATGATCTATCCCATTGTTGCTTATGGAGACCCTGTGCTTAGGCGAAAAACTAGGGCTATTGAAAAAGGGGCGGTGCTGCAGACACTAGTCGAGGATATGTTTACTACCATGGACCTGGCATGCGGCGTGGGGCTCGCTGCACCGCAGATTGGCAAAAGCATCCGACTATTTGTAGTCGATCTTACGCAACACGTTGATAAAAAGGGTGATGGTAGGGAGTGTAGAAAAGTCTTGATTAACCCTGTAATCACGGTTGACGAAGCAATAGCACCGAATGTTTACGAAGAGGGTTGTTTGAGCTTGCCTAATATTCTAGTAGGGGTGCCTCGCCAAGAAAGAATTACTATTTGCTACTTTGATGTCCAATGGCAGCTGCACGAGGAGGAGTGGACCGGCTTCCCAGCTAGGGTCATGCAGCATGAGTATGACCACCTGGAAGGGAGACTCCATATTGACTATGCCTCCCCCTTGAGAAAGAATCTATTGAAGGGGAAGTTAAAAGCCATTAGCCAAGGAAAAGTCGATGTGTCTTATAAAATGCGTTTTCCTGTTTCCCCCAAAACGGGCCAATGACATGGCTGTACTTGGGGGCTATATCCAGGCTACACCTTCTTGAGATACTCCTGATAAGGACTTTGGCGGTGACCGTTGTTGCCAGGAGCTATGTAAAAAGTGGTGAGCCGTCACAATTTTTGTCGCGATGAAACATTGTCTCTTGAATGCTCTCTCCCTTCTTGTTGTCTTGTGTCTTTTCTCGGCCCAAACGAGCGAGGTATTGTTTGACTATAACCTTAGCTCTCCTTATGACACTGTCGTCACCCATTTAGGTTTTCTAAAAAAAGGCAACTATCACCCAGAGATAGCAGCCGAAACTTTTTGTCAAAAGTATAGAAACCAGCAGGAAGCCATCGCGTTGGCCATCCAGTTGCAACAGCTTCTGCAAGACAATAGAGTAGATATCAATTTGTCCCAGGTACCCACGGACGTTCACTATATAGATCCCGAAGCCCAGTACCACAAGTATCAGCTCACAGAAGTATTTCCAGAAATATATCTTGTCAAGGTCAACAACCAGTGGATCTATAGTGAAGAAACAGCTCAAAGCATTGCGGCACTCTCACAAAGGAACTTATATCCTTTAGGTAGCAAAAAGCTGCATCAATTACTTCCTCCTGAATTTGGCAAGTTATTTCTAGGACTACATTTATGGCAGTATGTATTGTTATTGCTACTCATCTTATTGGTCGCAAGCGTTTATAGGGCTATTGTTTTTTTATCTAAAAAATGGCTTTACCCATACGCGAGTCGCTGCGACTCATGCCACATACTTCTCACGCAAAAATTCATGGGTCTTTTTGGATCGCTGTTTGTGTTGATGCTGGTCTTACCCATGGTACAGCTCCCTGCCACTGTGGAACAAGCCTCTATCAGACTGCTCAAAGGAACTCTGACACCAGCTATGACAGCAGTATGCTACCAATGGCTCAACGTACTCATTCCCCACGTTGACCAGAGGCGTGCAGTAGGGCGACTTAACGGACACCTGATGCTGTTGGCTAAACCATTTCTGAGAGTATTGATTGTGCTGACAGGTGTATTGCTTACGCTTAAGATCCTCAAATTTGATATCTCTCAAATGCTTGCCGGCATCTCTATTGGTGGAATAGGTTTTGCCCTAGCCTCGCAGGACACCATCAAGAATTTTTTCGGAACGTTGACAATTTTTATAGACCAGCCTTTTGTTTTAGGAGATACCATCGTCACGGACAACGTTGAGGGTACGGTAGAGGAGATCGGCCTACGCGCCACGCGCCTGCGCACTCACTATCAGTCCATCATTTACATCCCCAATGCTAGGCTAATAGACACACATATAGACAACCATGGTCTAAGAAATTATCTACATTTCGATGTGGGTATAACCATTGCATACAACACACCACCGACCTTGATCGAAGCTTTCCTGGAAAGGCTGAAGGTAGTCGTGGCACGCCACGACTACCTTCAAGAAGACAAGCATGCCATTTACTTAGAGGGTATTCAAAATGAAACACTTAAAATTTTGTTTCGTGTGCGTTTTTTTGTGACACAACCACCTAAGGAATCGCAGTATAAAAACGAAGTATTGAGTGACATCACCAAGTTGGCAGAGGAATTAGGCATACATTTAGTCGCTCTTTCTTCGTAGTTACCTCCTTACTATGCCACGCCCACTTATACCATATGCATGGTCTAAGGACGTTTTGGAGAGTCCGGTCAGGGTGCCAGCAGATATCTAACTTATGTGTGTTGCTGGCCGATTTTTTTACTAAATTAGCTTACGTAGCTCACATCTCGTGGTAGATATATATTCTTACGGGGTCGACTGGAATTGACGAGAAGTACGGGTCCAGTGTAAGCATGCGGGGTGTTGTAAGTAGTACCTCTAAAACAAACTTACACCATTGTCTAAATGGCAATTCTGTACACAACGGTGAAGGTTACGCCTTCGCCCTTGCTGCCTAGTCGGAGATTAGGTAGCGAGTGTCTCGCTGGTTCTTTGCTCTGCAGGACTAGCAACCGAGGCATCGACTTGCAGAGCTAGCCGTGACAGGTGCGTGATGTGATGGTGAAACTTGATTGCGCATACGGAGCGTCTGAGGTAAGTGGCTGACCTTGACCATCCCGACAATTAACAGCGACTAAGCATGTAGAAAGCGCTGAGATTGACTTGTTCGGACGAGGGTTCGATTCCCTCCGACTCCACCAAAGTAAAGCATTCCAAGGCATGGGGTGGTGCGCCCGCGACAGCTGTAAGCTGTCGCGGGCGCTGCCGCGTGTCTACTGGTACTGCCCGCTGTGCATTGATTGTGTATTTGTC
>CAYVYH010000015.1:11596-25421 GCA_964455155.1 uncultured Cytophagales bacterium
AAATTTTCCTGACCAACTATGAGCATGTTCATTTAGATGATTCTATGCCATACGAAGGCCTCAAAGTGTTCTCGATGATGCAGGGTACACGCTTCGCACACAAGACACTGTGTGGTGCTGGTGCTTGGAGAGCACTACTACAGCTTCATGCGAGGCATCAACGTGCTCAGGCCACCATCTACTGCCAATACCTGCCCTGTAATCCAACTATTATGTAGGTCTAACAGGAATGTGACGGCTGCTGCTATTTCTTCTGCCGTACCAAGTCTCCGTAGTGCGTGCATGGCTTCAGAAGTTTTTCGGCCCATCTCGTTTTGTGTAAGCTTTGTAGTCATTCTGGTGGCCACCAATCCAGGAGCCACCACATTAAATCGAATATTGGCCGAAGCATAGGTAGCAGCAGCTGAGCGTGCCAAGCTGATTATACCTCCTTTGGCGGCAGCAATGGCTTCATGGTTGACGATACCTTGCAAAGCAGCGGCAGATGAGATGAGGACAACTGATCCGCCTGTGCCGTGCATATGTTGGCCTGCAGCCCTCACAACAGCAAAGTTAGTGGTGAGGTTGGTCTGCATCGTGCCCATGTACTCATCCCAAGAAGTTAGGTGGGCAGGTTTCAAGAGCAAAGATCCAGCACAGCACACGACGCCATCTACGCTTCCGAATGTTGAACATACTGTTGCAAAAGTCCGATCTACCGCTTCAAAATCGGTGGCATCTAATACACTGTATGCTGTTTCAAGGGAAGCTGCTATGGGTTTAACCCTCTCCTCGTGTCTTCCTGTGAGCCACATTGTGTGACCTTGTTGACATAATTTTTTCGCCACTTGAGTACCTATGTCACTTGTAGCAGCAATAATCAAGTAGTTAGCCATTATGTTGTTGTGTTAAATGCCCTAATCTATACTGCTAGCTGCCAAGAGACAGACTCCAGCATACGATAAAGTCAAGGTAAGTTGGGCGTTAATTAACAAACTGTTCAATGCACTTGCTGCCCTACGTTCATCAACGTGATCGCACCCAAGATTATACATGCACCTACATAGAACTGAGGTTGGAGCACTTCGTCTAAGGCAAGTCGTGCAAAGAAGACGGTGAAGATAGGTTCCAGTGTTAGAATGATGGAAGCCTTGAAAGCACTGATATATTTTTGTGCATACGTTTGCATACCGAATGCTATGGTAGAACAGCATACAGCACAAAGTATTAAAGACCATTGTGTTGTGGTTTGTGTGGGCAAGTGTAGATCACCGTCAAAAACGAAGGCACAAAATCCCGAGATCACAGCCAATACCGTCATTTGCAATAGTGTTAGTGTAAACGCACTGCCCTCAGCAGCATAGTCAGACAAAGCATATGTGTGCAAGGCTACAAAAAAGGCACAAAGTAACGTATACAATACACCAGCCTCCCATGTGACCCCAGAACCACCTGTCACTAGGCCCAACCCGGCCACACATGCTGACACCATTACTAGATCTAGCGACTTAGGAACTTTTCTTTGGACAATCAGCTTAATGAGTAGCACAAATACCACAGAAGTACCCGTTAAAAAAGCGGATAAAGAAGCACCGATGGTTTGCATGCCCACGGTTTGAAAAAAATTGATGGCAACTAAAAGCAGCCCCAGTATGGTGCCCCTGATGACGTCTAATCGATTGAACTTTGGTCGATAAAAAGCCAACATGACCAACATGCATATGGAGGCAATGAAATACCTGAGAAATATGAACGTGCTAGGACTCATTTCTTGTAAGGCAATCTTGATGAAGATATAGCTCGCGCCCCAAATGATGGTTACGAGTATCATACACAGGGTAGGCATGATTTACGCGTTATTTAGATTCAACAACAGAAAAGTGAAGCTAAGTGGGGGCACTTAGATTAGCAAATCCTTGCGAGTGCTATCGTGATGCTGTCAATTTCCTAAAGTTTTGTATCCAGGAAGAACTATCGTACTTTGGGCCTGATGGGTGCATGGTTTGTATGCTGCCTAGATACAACTTGCCTTCATAAAATGTAAAATGTTAGTATGTCTCTAGTAGGAAATAAAGCACCTGTATTCGAAGCTCCTGCCGTCGTTGACGGGCAGGATATTGTCCACACGTTTTCGCTGGCGCAGTTTATAGATCACAAAGAGGTCTTGTTATTTTTTTATCCAAAGGACTTTACTTTTGTCTGCCCCACCGAGCTCATTGCTTTCCAAGAGCAATTAGAGTCCTTTGACAAAAGGGGAGTTGTTGTGGTGGGTTGCTCGACTGACACAGAGGAAACGCACTTGGCCTGGTTGGGCACCCCTAGAAACAGAGGAGGCATACAGGGCGTTACCTACCCCATTGTTGCTGATGTTAGTAAAACGATTGCTGCCAACTACGGCGTATTAGGTGGCACGTGGGCTTATGACGACCAGGATAACATGGTGTTTCATGGCGTCCCTGTAGCCTATCGTGGAACTTTTTTCATTGATAAGCGGGGCATCGTCAGACACGCGACCATCAATGATTTCTCGTTAGGGAGAAACATAGATGAGATGCTGCGTGTTATAGATATGTGGCATCACGTAGAGCAGTTTGGAGAGGTGTGTCCAGCCAATTGGCAGAAGGGGAGGGCGGCTATGGAAGCTACCCCAAGAGGCGTTGCGGACTACTTGACCATGCACAGTATCCACGCATAGTTTTCCTGCATATTCCAAATTCTTCTTGCCTCAAGATTCGTAAGCTGCGCATGATGTCTGGATGATCGCGGTTTGGCGCGTGTTTTAGTACATCCTGTGTGTTAAAGTTTGAATTTCCATCCAAAAAGTGCTAACTAGCGTCCTCCTTGAGAGCAAAGAGGAATAGCACTTATGGTGCATGTTGAGCGTTGTCGCACCCATGTCAGAGGGGGTTTTACCTCTAGCTAGGGGGGCGGCATTGTGTCGTAGGCGAGCCAAGTAATCCTAAAAAGTTTCTGAAGCGCGCTTTATTCTTTACCCACAAACTAAATTTCCATGGAAAGTAATCCAGAACTAAGTAAACTGAGAAGAAACGTATTTCCTATACACAGGCATGAGCTGAGAAAGTTTCTTCCTCTGACTTTTATTTTCTTCATGATATCTTTTAACTACTCTACCCTGAGGAGTTTGAAAGATATTTATGTTTTAGAACATGCTGGTGCTGAGGTTATTTACTACCTGAAACTTTTCGGTGTAACGCCCGCTATCTTGCTCTTAACAATTGCTTACAATAGAATTAGCAAAATAGTGGACAGGGTCAGGATGTTCAATATAGTCATTGCCTATTTTCTTGTGTTTTTCGGTGTATCCTATCTTTTTCTCATTCCCAATTTGGAAGCGTTGCAGCTCGACAGCTTTGCCGATAGCCTAAATGTCAGCTTCCCCACCATGAAAAGTTTGTGGGAGCCCGTTCGATATTGGCCTTTGTCTCTGTTCTATATCAATGCCGAAGCATGGGGTACGATGGCCTTGGGAGTGCTTTTCTGGACATTTGTCAATGAGATCACAGGTGTAGAGCAATCTAGAAGATTTTACAGCTTTTTATCGCTGGGTGCTGCCGTAGGACTGATTTTGGCAGGTATACTACTCAAGACTTGTAAAGAACAGCTCAACTTGGTATTAGGGGCTTGTGTGGGTCTGATAGGCACCATCATAGTAGTGTACAATAGATTCGCATATAATATTCACAAACACCCGGAACTCTACCAGATAGAGCAAAAACCAAAGAAGAAGAAGGAAAAGCTATCTTTCTCTGAATCTTTCAGATTCTTGGTGAAGTCAAAATACCTTGCTTTGATTGCCACATTAATCATTTGCTATGGGGTGGTTATCAGTTTATTTGAGTCGGTCTGGAAAGCAAAGATCAAGGCCTTGACAGTGGGTAACGAGGGGATGCTCGCAGACATATATGGCAATCAGGGGATTCTCTCAGGTATACTATCCATCGTGCTCATCATCTTTTTATCGACTCCTATCATGCGCAGAGGTTGGCGATTTGCGGCGTCTGTCACACCCGTTGTAACGCTGATAGCAACAATTATATTCTTTGCATTTTTGTGTGTTCAGGATGTCTTAGGTAGTACCACGGCATTGTGGGGCTTCAGCCCGCTGTCATTAGCCGTTACATTTGGCCTTATCAATGTGGTGTTTGTAAAAGCATTCAAATACACCCTATTTGACCCTACTAAAGAAAGGGCTTATATCCCTTTGGATGAAGAGTCCAAGATTCGGGGTAAGGCAGCGGTAGATGGTGTAGGATCTCGTTTGGGAAAAAGCTTAGGTTCTCTTATTATCACCTTCTTCCTAGTTCCCGTTTTCGGTTCGATTCATAAGGCAGAATACGTAATTTTCTTCCTCATCATGGTCATGCTGGTACTCTGGATAGTGGCCGTCAATAAACTCAGCGTATTGTTTAAAGAACATACAGACGAGAAAAAAACGACGGACGATTGATAACCATTCTTTCCTAGTATACGTCGCCATTTACCTATGCAAGAAGCCCAGGAAATCAACTTCCTGGGCTTCTTGCATATAAAGGGATAAGTACTACTATGAACTACAGCATTTGGATGATTTCATCCGTAATACCTGAGTTAGAGAAACCACCATCGTGCATCAGATTTTGCATGGTTACCATCCTGCTCAAGTCTGAAAACATCAGCACAATATAATCGGCACAAGCTGCTGCATTAGCATTCCCCAAAGGAGACATCTTGTGTGCATATTCATAAAACTTATCAAAGCCAGATACACCATTGCCTGCTTTGGTGTAGGTAGGTGACTGCGAAATAGTGTTAACCCGCACGCGCTTCTGCTTGCCTAGGCGATAACCATAGCTTCTTGCAATCGACTCGAGCATGGCTTTGGCTTGGGACATGTCTGAATAACCTGGGAAGTTTCTTTGTGCGGCAATGTAAGAGAGCCCCAGAATAGACCCCCACGTGTTCATCGCATCTAACTTTTCTGCTGTTTGCATGACTTTATGAAATGACAAAGCAGATATATCCAGGGTTTTCAAAAACCAAGTATAGTCTAGATCTCCATAAGATCTATTTTTCCTGACATTGGGGCTCATGCCAATGGAATGGAGGATAAAGTCAAGTTTGCCACCCAATATCTCTGTTGCTTCTTTGAACAAGTGCTCCAAGTCTTCTAACACAGTAGCATCTGCAGGGATAACTTGCGCCTGACAGGATTCTGCCAACGCATGAATCTTACCCATCCGCAAGGCTATGGGTGCATTGGTTAGGACAAAACTGGCTCCTTCTTCTTTGATTCTTTGTGCAGCATGCCAGGCGATAGAGTGCTCGTCTAGGGCACCAAATATAATGCCCCTTTTCCCTTGTAGTAAGTTATAAGCCATAGTGAATGCCTTTTAATTGATCATGTTGATGTACTAGTGTCGCAAAAAAATAAGTGGGTCGACGGCAAAGTACAAAAGTACATATTTCAGCAGCAACCCCTAGCGTACATGATTGTGAGCATATTATAAGCCAGCTATTGCAGTGCTTCTGCATGGGCATTGCCCGGTGCTCAATTGCAATAGGGAAAATGATTACCTTCGTACCGAATTTCAGTACGATTATAAAATTTTGTCAGGTATGTCCGCAGAAACTAATCAATCTAAGCAAGAAGAAAACAAAGATTTTGGCCTGCCTCAGGCCGAATTCAAGCCCATAGAAGCTGAGGGAGGGAAATGGCTTCGAATTACCATCATCATTGCAGGCCTGGTGCTGATCATGGGAGCGGGCGTCGTATACTGGTTTTTTAATCGCGCATCTTCATTTGATCTTGCTGGCAAGGCGCACCCCACGCACGAATCAAAAGGAAATGGAGTGCAAAAAGCGAATGTAGATGTTGCAGACGTGGGCGCACCTGCACAACACCAAGCTACAGCACGTGATGCAGAGCTTGCTCATCCTGCCAAGGAGTCAGAGATAGTAGTAGGGGAGGCGCATATAGCAGACGTTAACGCATCACCACACGCTGTTCAGCCTCGTAGGGGAGGTGCTGTCACAAGTATTAATACGTCCCAAGGCCACTATTATGTTGTAGTGGGTAGCTTTATCGATGACGATTTGGCTGCAGACTATGCCAACCGGTTAGCACAACAAGGTGTAGATGTTATGCTCATTGCTCCCACTCAGGGACAGTATTATTTCCGAGTTGCCGTTGAGCAAAAGAATACGTTCCATGATGCTCATGAAAAGTTGAGAGCACTAAAAGCTACGTATGGGGATGGTATATGGGTTCTGAAATATTAAGAAGCTGTCGCAACTGTTTCGTGAGATTTGCTACTGACGGACAGACAGATGGACCGAGTCTTTCCTACACTTCGGGCGTGTTGGCTTGATGCGGAGCTGTTGATGATACGTCGTGTGGGGGTCACATGCAGTGTTGATCTGACCGCAACAAAGTGCCCGTCTCTTGGGTTGTGGGACATCACTGTTTCTCTATGTGAATTTTTCATGTGTTCCTCTCGATACAATTTCCCTTACCTTCAACAGAGGTTGATATGGTATCATATTGGGCTGCTTTACCACGGACTGGGACGTGTCTTTTCTGGGTGAGTGTATGATGTGACGTGTTATTAAATCTGCGCGCTTACCAATCCCTCTATTTTTCGAGCAAAGTTTAACCCAGGTTGACTAACTTTATGAGCTCTTTTGTCTCTTGGTGTTCTAAGCCATACTTAGTGCTTAAGGAATGTACTTCTGTTGTATGATTCAGGGGGGAGAGGTGTCGCATACTTATACTTAGTTCGGAGGCTCTCTATCCTACATGTTCACTAAAGATCGATATGCTCAGCGTTTCTATACTATCAATGTCAGGATTGGCGAACTCCAAGACCGTTCCACTAATAGCGCTTCTTCTCAAAGGTGGGTGGGTAATGCTTCCCATCTTAGTACTTTCTATCTTGGCGATATACGCTATCATAGAGAGATGGATAGTACTCCGAAAATCTTCTCAGATACCTCAGAAATGGCTGGACGCAGTCATTGCTAAAACCCTAGCGGGCGACATGCAAGGTGTGAAGGTGCTTTGTGAAAGAGAGCATTACGCCATTGCCAACATGATCAAGGGAGGCATAGAAGCATCAGGTAAACCTATGGAGACGCTAGAACGTGTTGTTGAAGATGCAGGCCAGATAGAAGTGTATAAGCTTGAAAACAATCTGGCTTTGCTAGGTACCATTGCAGGAGTAGCTCCTATGCTAGGTTTTTTGGGTACCGTAACGGGCATGATTCAGGCATTCATGGCTATGTCCCAAGAAACAAATCAGATCAGCCCTAAGCTTTTGTCGGGAGGTATTTACGAAGCGATGGTTACCACGGCCGCGGGACTGGTAGTAGGAATCATTGCCCATCTGGGTTACAACTACCTCCTAGCGCGTATTCAAAAAACTACTCACCAAATTGAGCACGCTGCCAATCAGTTCATCGCCATCATGAGAGATCGTCCAGGAGTGGCGCAGCACGACGAAGCCAATGAAACTTAACACCAAACACCAGATCGATCCCCAGTTTAGCATGTCTTCTATGACAGACATCGTTTTTCTGTTACTCATTTTTTTGATGCTTACCGTTACTTCTGTTGCGCCCCAGGCCCTACTCATAGATTTACCCATGAGTAGCAATGCGACAGACATCTCGTCACCGCAGGTCAACGTTATGATCACGGCAGACCTCACCTATTATGTGGATTACCAAAGGACCACACGAGAGCAGTTGGCAGGCTTGTTACAGCACAAGCTGGTGGCAGACCAACGCTCTGTACTGCTACAGGTAGACGAATCAGTGCCAGTAGCACACATGATTTATGTAACTGACATCGCTGCCTCACTTCATGCCAAGGTGGCTGTGGCCACTAGTCCGACCAATGCTAGAACACAATAGCTATAAGGATCCTAGCCAAAAGTTAGCACTGGCCATATCTTGTTGCTTTCATGCGTTATTCATGCTTGGCGCCTATCATTTACCCCTGAAGCAGTGGGCCAACTCTTCTTCAGGGTATAGCATCACGTTGCGCCCTGCTTGGAGCCAACCAATGGGTACGAAAGTTGAGCCTCTTCTTCCTCACCGACCAGCTAGTGCAACTGCAGCTAAGGCAACACCCCAACCCTCTATCAAGTGTCCACAGGTAAAGCAATCCAGACAAGATCAAGGAGCCAAAGAAAGCGCTGCTCATACCACCTACACTCCAAAAAATGCCTCAAGTAGTCAAAAAACCACAAAGTATGTTAATAACCCTGTACAAGCTGCATCTGAAGCCAGTAAAACCATCAATCATGAGGAAAGAAAAACGGCAACTATTGACGAACGAGGTCTGTATACAGTGCATCAGGGCAAACAAACAGGGGCATCGCTAGAGCTTGTAGGGTGGGTATGGGACGTTGCGCCACAACCTCAGGATGATACTGACGAGTTTGGTAAAATCATATTTCAAATTACCATTGATGAATTCGGAGAAGTAATTGCCGTAAAAACGCTAGAAAAAACCATTAGTCCGCTGGTAGAAAGAATTTACCAAGACGCTTTGACCGCATTGACTTTTAGCAAAATCGCTGATCACTCGGTCTATTCCACCACTTCTTCCACAGGAAAGGTAACTTTTATCCTGCAGGCCAAGTAAGCTAGGCCTGAGTTTGAGTAAACTGATAGTTTTTGATAAGAAAATGTTCTAGGGAGGAACACGTTCTTTTCTTATTCAATTCTTAAATTTCCAGGTGTTCGTTTTGATTCAACAGAGTTATTCATGGATCCGCTTGAGACGCTGCGAAAATACTGGGGCTACACCACCTTCCGGCCCTTGCAGTGGGACATTATCCAGGCAGTTTTGGATGGTAGGGACGTGTTGGCACTCTTGCCCACAAGCGGCGGAAAATCTATCTGCTTCCAGGTACCTGCGCTGATACGTCCAGGTTTGTGTATTGTCGTTTCTCCGCTGGTTGCACTGATGAAAGACCAGGTAGACCGGCTAAAAAAAATAGGTGTTGCTGCTGAGGCTGTTTTTGCAGGGATGAGTCCTAATAAAATCGACTTAATCCTGGATAATTGTATCTACGGGCAGATAAAATTTTTGTACGTCTCACCAGAACGCCTGAAGACTGCGTTGCTGCAAGAGCGTGTCAAAAAAATGCATGTCAACCTACTTGCAGTAGACGAAGCCCATTGCATTTCTCAGTGGGGCTACGATTTTAGGCCAGCTTACCTAGAGGTTGCGGCGTTCAGAGCATTGATAGCTAACGTCAATGTGATTGCCCTTACGGCAACGGCCACGCTTACAGTCCAACGAGACATCCAAGACAAGCTTCAATTTCGCCATCCTATACGGTTTCAGCAGAGCTTCGCACGTGACAACCTAGTGTATGTGGCACGTAAAACAGAAAACAAAGAAGAACAGCTGCTAAAAATTCTGTGCCACGTGCCAGGTACCGCTATCGTCTACGTTGGCACACGCAAAAAGACCAAGGTGATAGCCCAGTTTTTACGAAAGAACGGCATCGATGCAGCAGCGTACCATGCAGGCCTTACAACACTGGAGCGTGAAGTCCAGCAAGAGGCTTGGGTCAGTGGAGCTACCAGAGTCATGGTAGCCACCAATGCTTTTGGTATGGGTATTGACAAGCCTGATGTACGATCGATCATTCATCTAGACTTGCCAGCCACCCTAGAGGCATATTACCAAGAAGCGGGCCGCGCAGGTCGAGACGAAAGAAGGGCGTATACAGTCATTTTACATGATCGCCAAGACGTCACACTACTTCTCAAAAGTATCCAAGTAGCTCACCCCTCTTTAGATCAACTGAGAAAAGTGTATCAGCATCTGGCCAACTATTACCAGATTGCCGTCGGCAGTCATCCTACGACGACATATGATTTTGATTTATCACATTTTGCACATACCTATCATCTCAATCCACAGCTAGCCTACCAATCCTTAAAGACGCTAGAGGGAGAAGGGTTGATACAACTCAATCAGGCATTTTCTCAGCCTGCTCAACTACACATCACTACTGACCCCCATACTTTCTACGCCTTCCAGGAAGCCCACCCTTTCTACGATCCGTTGCTCAAGGCCCTGTTGAGGTTGTATGGGGGAGAACTTTTTGCAACATCTGGCGATATCTCGGTGCAACGCATTGCCCACTTTCTCGACGTCACACCTCACAACGTCGAGAGGCAACTTCAGGCGTTAGACAGCCTAGCACTGATCCGATATCGCCCTCAAAAGTCTACTCCTCAGCTTATTTTTATAACGCCTCGTTATCCTACTGCTTCATTGCCCCTGGCTAGCCGTAGACTTAAGCAACGCACTGCCATGGCCAAAGAAAAAGTTGAGGCAGTGATCTACTATATAACCCAGCGACACCGCTGCAGAGTACAGCTACTACTCGATTATTTTGGCGAAACAACTTACCAACAGTGCAAACGGTGCGACGTGTGCTTAACTAGGCAACAAGAGGAAGGGAACCTCCTCACCGATACCTATCAAGATTTCAGGGGCATAATTTTGCAGCGTTTGCAAATGGGCATGCAAGAGCTGACCCAAATTGTAGACAGTGTAGATGTTGCTACAGAAAAAGCGGTTCTGGCTACTATCCGTCAAATGCTAGATAACGGAGAATTGGCCTATGACAGCACTAGCAGGTTGGTACAACTACCTCATCTTCGAACTGGCAAAGGGCAGCGGAGACACAAAAGCGCAACAAGTAGTCATTCCGACACGGATGTAGTGAATATGACAGCCGTATAGTCTTTTTTGTGTTATCATTACGGAGTCTGACCACATTGAACCGTGTGGGGGCTGCTGCATTGAGGTTGCTACGCCAAGAAGACCGACTTCACGCGGTTGTGTTCCGAAAACTTGGTAAAAAGGTGTGAGGCCCACGTGGTGGCTCGCTACCTTTCTCTCGATGTATCGTAGAGAGAAGTGGTAGTGTTATTAGACCCCGATGATGCCAGCAAGGCCGCTACTTTTGTATGTATGTATGTGTACATGTAATCCTGAGTTGGATATCGCTAACCGAAAGGGGGACACATTAGAATGCAGGATATTTATGTTGCTTTCATTTTACAAAAAAGTGCGAGAGGACATTGGTTGTTTACCCCAAGGGTCGTCCACATGCAGTCGTCGCGTTGCGTATGCAGCTTTGTTTTGCTATCCCTAGTGCTTGTAAAAAAGTCGATTATCGTATTGTATGCATTACCTCAGTCCTGACTACCTGATCGTGTATGCCTTTTTGCTCATCACGCTTGTCATCGGCCTACGGTCGGGCAGGGGCATTAAAGATGTGAGGGAATATGCCACGGCTAATAAGAGTTTTGGAACGGGGACCTTGGTCCTGACCTGGTTGGCTACAGACATTGCAGGAGAGACGGTTCTGGATATGACTGGTTCTGTGAGGACGGTAGGCATCATACAGCCACTGACAGTCTTTGGAGGTTGGGGAATTGCGATGCTGATGCAGGCATTGGTTTTTGCTCCTCAGTTTATACGTTTTGGCCACTGTATGACCATGGGCGATGTGATGGGAGAGCTTTATAAAAAGCCGGCGCAGGTCATGACAGGGATGTTGGGATTTTTTACAGCGCTCTGTATTGCGGGCATGGAATTGACAGTACTGGGCCTCCTATGTGAGCATTTACTTGGTATTGATTTTCGTTTTGGCGTGGGGGTAGGAGGCCTACTGCTGGTGGTCTATACAGCTCACGGAGGTATCAAGTCTGTCGCTTTTACAGACCTGTTTCAAGGACTCATACTGTTTGTCGTGGTGCCCATTATCATGGTGGCTGTTTTGAAACAGGTAGGTGGAGTCAAGCACGTGTTGATGCAAGTACCCCCATCACAGCTCCAATTATTCAATCACCCCAAGTCATCGTATTACTTAGCGTTGTTTTTGTCGCTCAGTGTCTTTCAATTTTCTGTTATCGATCCTGCGCTTATGCAACGGATACTCATGGGTAGAACGAGGCAGCAACTGCGTCACCAATTTTTCATCGTTGCTACCTGCTTATTCGCCCTAATGCTTGCTTTGTCGTTGCTAGGGCTTGCCAGCATTATACTGTATCCAGCTGACACGGGAGTGCCTATCATGATGCATATGGTGGGTACTGTTTTACCTGTGGGTATCAAAGGATTGGCCGTGGCGGGCCTTCTCGCGATCACTATGGCTACTTTTGATTCGTTTCTGCACGCAGCGGGACTCACCTTGGTACATGATGTGATCAACATTTGGTACAGCCACATGGGTCGTCCTCTTGATGAACTCAAGTGGGTACGTTACGCAACAATTCTAATAGGTTTCTTGGTCATTGGTGTGGGGTTCGGTCGTGCTGATGAGTTGTATAGTTTTGTATTGCTCTCTTACAAGTTTACCGGACCCTTGTTGGCTTTCCCTCTTTTTGCGGGGGTGTGCGGTTTAAGACCTGATCAACGCGCTTTTTATGTTGCTTCAGGTGCTACGATGGTAACGCTTTTGCTGGCCCAGTGGTTATGTCCAGCATCACAAGACCACTGGGTCCCTCTTGTGAGTGTAGCTGTTAATGGCTTTTTCTTTCTAGGCATGCATGCTATACGCAATAGGGGCTTTGCCGTTATCAACACCACGAAGAAACAGAGTTATTTGTGGAGACCACATCCCGAAAGCTTGTGGACACGCCTCAAACACTTGTTGCCTACCCCGCGTCACATTGTCGCGTACTCGCAAAGGCAGGTGGCACGCTACGGGTCTTCGCACATGTTATTTGCTGTGTTCTGCTGTGTCAACTACCTCTTCCCCTACTTCATGTGGGATCACAGTACGCCCCAGGCTTACAACCTGATGCTTTACCTTCGGCTCATTGGTGCCATGATGTGTGGTCTCATACTCGTCAAGGACAAGTGGCCTGCGTCTTTTATGCCCTACCTGCCTACCTACTGGCACCTGACGCTGTTGTACTGTCTTCCCTTCACCAGCACGGTGATGTTCTTGCTCACCCAAGGCAGTATGGAGTGGCTCATCAATGTGGCGCTGACCATCATGTTCCTCATCGTGCTGGTAGACTGGCTGAGCTTTGTCATACTCACCACGCTAGGCGTAGTCTTGGGATTGCTGTTCTACACACTGGCCATAGGCCCTATAGCCTTGCAGTTAGACTTTAGTACGGGGTATTTGCTGGTGTATACCTGTATCTTCTCTACTCTTATCGCCCTGCTCTTTGCCAGACGCAGAGAGCAACACCTCGAGGCCAAACTCAGGGAGATCAGTGACCATCACCATGCCAACAAACCCGTGGCTGCCGACATTTACCCGGCAGTATGCAGGATCGTTACCATGATCGAGCAGCAAGTCCTGGAGTTTTCCAACAACTATCGGCAGCAATCTGAGGCCTCTATACAACTCACCTCACAGGGGGAACTGTTGACTACACCAGACTGCCTCCTCTACTTATTCCCGACAGCACTGGAAATCATCAAACAAGGGGCTGATATGGATCATCACCTCGTGCAGGAGATCAAGCAAGTCCATATTGACCCGCAGGCCAACCTGCTCTCTCTCCAAGCTTGTGTTACCTACATTTTGGGAAACTATGAGGTCCTAGATCAACAATATGTTGCCATAGACAGTGCATCCAAAGATTATCTGATCTACGCATCCTTTACCCATCTACAATACGCACTGATCCATGTATTGCGTTTTATTCATGCCTGTGACCCAGACACGGGCGTCAGTTTGAAGATTGCCCCAACAGAGGGGATTCATATTAGGCTCCATGGCAAGTCTTTGCCTTATGCCTCCATCCAGCAATTATTCTCCCTTTTCCCAGCCCAAACATCAGCCAAGCATCC